>JBAVMD010000338.1:0-25636 GCA_049689695.1 Chitinophagaceae bacterium
TTATAGAACAGGTTGAAGGTGGAAGCGTACGATGCATGATGGCGGAGATATTTCTACAGGGCAGAATAGGAAACTAACGAACCATGATAACCTTCTCTCCTTTGCTTACAAAACGCCCTATCGGCTGAATAAACGCATCGAGGCCCTGTTGCTTCAACACTTCCTGAACTTCCCGCAGGCTGTTTTCGTTTACTGCTATCAGTAAGCCTCCGTTTGTTTGCGGATCAGGCAAGAGGCTAAAAGCTTCCATTACATTTACGCCTTTGTCAAACCCTACGAGCGTACTGTAACTGTTCCAGTTGCGGTAAGTAGCATCCGGCACAATGCGTTCTTTAAGATAATCGGGCACGCCGTTCAATACCGGCAGCTTGCTATAGTAAAGTTCTGCGCTTAATCCGCTGCCTTCGGCCATTTCAATCAAATGGCCCAGCAGTCCAAATCCTGTTACATCTGTCATAGCGCTAACACCTTTTATTTTTCCAAGTAAGGCGCCTGCCTTGTTTAAGGAAGTAAGCTGTTGAATAAATGCTGCGCGATGTTCTTCCTGCAATTTGCCGCGCTTTTGTGCGGTTGACAATATTCCGGTGCCAATGCTTTTTGTAAGCAATAAAACATCGCCTTCTTTTGCTGTATTGTTTTTCTTAAGATCATCAATAGACACCAACCCGCTCACCGCCAGTCCAAACATAGGTTCAGTGGTATCTATGCTGTGCCCGCCCGCTAATGGAATGCCGGCTTCCATGCATACAGCACGCCCGCCTTCCAGCACAGTCTGCGCAAGAGATGCCGGTAATTTTTCTACAGGCCATCCAAGTATGGCCACTGCCATAAGCGGCTGCCCGCCCATGGCATACACATCACTGATAGCATTGGCGGCGGCAACCCTGCCAAAATCAAATGCATCGTCTACTATCGGCATAAAAAAATCTGTTGTAGAAATCAATCCCATGCCATTGCCCAGGTCGTACACCGCAGCATCGTCTTTGCTTTGATTGCCCACGAGTAACTTTTTATCAACGGGAAAAATGGTGCTGCTGTGCAGGATCTCATCCAGCACCTTAGGCGCTATTTTGCAGCCGCAGCCAGCACCATGAGAATACTGAGTAAGTAATATCTTTTGTTCTTCTGACATTAGTTGATTGATTTGAAAATTTTATCTACTGCAGGTTTTATAACAGAAAAATGATTGGCATAGTTTATCTTCATTCAACAGGTATCGATTGTGTGCTTTCCAATATTTTCACAGCGTTTCCCGAAGCCTCTACAGTAGTACAATTTACCATGGTAAGCAATGTGTGAAGCTGCTCACGGTTCACCAGTCCTTTCTGGTAATACCGGTCGTAATACTTCAGCAGTATCCTGAAGCATTCGCGCACATTATTTTCTTCAAGATGTGCGATAGCGGTTTTAGTTTCCAAGCCGCCGAGCCTTTTCTGCACCCTGCCAATGGCATCCTGTACTTTCTGTTTGTCGAGCGCGCCATATTCTGAAATAATGTGCTCCAGTCTTTCTTCAAATGAAATGCCCAGGAAAAATATCGGGGCCGTGCGCATGGCGCGCCACATGGGCTGCGGGATATTTACAGTACCTATGCGCTGGCTTTCATCTTCCAACCACACAGTGCGTGCAGGAGCATCGTTTTGCGGTTCACATGCAACATAGTGTAATTGAATCGCCAGTTTGTTCTCAAACATTTCCTGCGAAGGCTGAGGTGGTAATCCTATATTTCCAAACGCAGATCCTTTGTGTCCTGCAAGCGCTTCCAGGTCTACTACATATTGGTTCATTCGTTTCAATTCTTTCAGCACTTCTGTTTTTCCCGAGCCCGTAAAACCACCCAGTATCTGGAAATGATATGGTTTATCAAATTGCTTCAATACCCAATTTCTGAAAGTTTTATATCCGCCCACCAGTGTATACACTTTAAACCCGTAAAGGTCCAGCAGCCATGCAACGCCCGCGCTGCGCATACCGCCGCGCCAGCAGTGAACAAGAACACGGTTTTCAGTTTGCAGTTTGCGTTCGCCGTCACCTGACTGCCAATTGCCAATTGCCAGTTGCCAACCCCCAACAATCTGTTCAACGGTTTCCACCATCCCCCGCATCTTCGGCCCAAAAAAATCCAGTCCTGCTTTAATAGCAACCTGCCTGCTTTGTTGCTTGTAAGCGGTTCCTACAACTTTTCTTTCTTCATCGGTAAATAAAGGAAGACTGTACGCTCCGGGAATATGCGCCTGGCTGAATTCAGCAGGCGAACGCACATCCAGCACCGGAAAGCTTTTTGCCAGTTCAAGAAAGCGGTCAATATGTACTTTTTCTATAGCCACGATTATTAAAGCTTTGCAAATTACTTTAAAGCGGCAGGAAAATTGCCTGAACTTACACCAAACACCGGGAGATGAAGCAGTTTTTAGGTTTATTAGCTGGTATCGTTTTATTTGTGGCCTGTAATTCAGGAGGCGATAAGCAGGTTGACGATGATTCAACAACAGATACATCTACTTCAGATACAACGGTAAGTTTCACGCCTGTAGATACTTCCGCTGAATTCATCGAAACTTTTTCCAGCAATCTTCAACCCTGGCTGGAGCGCACTACAAAACAAAATACGCTGCGGTTAGACAATTTCAGGTACGCCGATAATTGGGTAGAAGATTCCCTTATTGTTTCTCCGGCAACCAATCTAACGCCCGAGTTCTATAAAACTTTCAAGCATCTGCTGATCTATTCACCAGACAGTACCAAGGTGCTGGACATGGGCACGTACGGCTCAATGGTCACTAAAGACAGCGATGGCAAGGTGGTAAGCGCCGTACAGGGTGAGCCAGATTCTGAGATAGCTGTGCTGGACCGGAAGACGCGCAATAAAAGGCGGATATTTTTCTTTGGGCCGGGAACATCCGTGGAGCAAGGCTTCTGGATAAACGATTCCACCATTGTGCTTGCCGGCAAAACCGAAGAGCAAAATGCATTAAAGCCGATGATCTGGACAGTAAGACTGGAAGAAAAAAGCAATTTCTTTAAGCGGTACGAGCCGAAACAGTGATCACCGGATAGTGCGGGACATTTTTAATCCTGTCTCCAAATGAACGGTTGTTTTCCAGCCTACTCTTTCGGGCGGTCTCCAGAACCAGCGAGGTCTTGACGACTCTTTTATCAATCCCGTGCTTTCCGCATCTAAGTGTACGAACCTGGAACCTATACCCGCAAAGAGCTCAAGGTTAAATACTTCCGATAACGGAAATACTCTCCCGGCTTTTATCGCAATACCAATGACTGTTTTATCCAGCTTTGCAAAATCGTAACTATAATAGTCCCCTCCGTCTGAAAAACCGCCATCGTAGTCGCTGTACTTTTTCTTTGTAAGAAATACTGCAGGGCCCACATAAAAAAACCTGTTCGACGGAAAGAAGCGAAGTTCTGTTTTCAGCTTATAATACCTGTTATAGGTGGAATCTGTTTTCGAGGTGCCCTCCCACATTTTCACCGGAATACCAAAAGTAAGCTCGCCGGAAAGCTTCTCGCTAAAGCGGTATTCAATACCGGGTTGCAGGGTTGGGGTTATGGGGTCTAACAGGCTGGTGATGTTTAACGTGGCAAACAACTTTCCTTCATAATATCTCGGCGCAAGCTGCGGGGCATCTTTAGGGCGTTGCTGTGCTGCGGTAACTGCCGCCAGCATTAACGAAAGGATTGTCAGGTATAGGGGTTTCACCAATACAAGATATTTCTGCCCGCCGTTTTGCTGCATGGCATAAAAAAAGCCGCTCTTATTTTGAGCGGCTTTGGTATTATAAAGGTTTTTCTTAACTGTTCATGCTGGCAAGGAACTCGTAATTGTCTTTGGTGCCACGCATACGTTTCAGCAATTCATTCATTGCTTCTTCGGTATTCATGTCGCCCATGTAATTACGCAGCAGGTAAATACGGCTCAGCATATCTTTTTCCAGTAACAGGTCATCGCGGCGGGTTGAAGATGCCACAGGATCAATGGCCGGGAATATGCGTTTGTTGGCCAACCTGCGGTCGAGCACCAATTCCATATTACCGGTTCCTTTGAATTCTTCAAAGATTACCTCGTCCATTTTAGAACCTGTTTCTATCAGGGCAGTGGCAAGAATGGTCAATGAACCTCCATTCTCGATCTTCCTGGCTGCACCAAAGAATTGTTTAGGTTTCTGCATGGCATTGGCTTCCACACCACCACTCAGTACCTTTCCGCTTGCGGGGGCCGTTGTGTTGTGTGCGCGGGCAAGCCTGGTGATAGAGTCAAGCAATATCATTACATCATGTCCGCACTCTACCAATCTTTTTGCTTTTTGCAAAGCGATGGCAGAAACTTTCACGTGTTTTTCGGCGGGCTCATCAAAGGTAGAGGCGATCACTTCTGCACGTACACTGCGCTCCATATCGGTTACCTCTTCCGGCCTTTCATCTATCAGCACTACCATCAGGTATACTTCAGGATGATTGGCGGCAATGGCATTGGCCACTTCTTTCAGCAATACGGTTTTACCAACTTTTGGCTGCGCCACGATCAGTCCACGCTGGCCCTTTCCGAGTGGCGTGAACATATCCATGATACGGGTAGAATAGTTATCCGATGTAGTGAACAACTTCATCTTCTCGTACGGGAACAAAGGGGTCAGGTAATCGAACGGCACGCGGTCTCGAACCTCTTCAGGCAATTTGCCGTTGATGGTTTCCACCTTCAGCAAAGCGAAATATTTTTCGCCTTCTTTGGGAGGACGTACAGCACCGTATACGGTGTCGCCGGTTTTTAATCCGAATAATTTTATCTGGGATGGAGATACATAAATATCGTCCGGGGATGACAGGTAGTTATAATCGCTGCTGCGGAGGAAACCATAGCCGTCCGGCATCATTTCCAGCACGCCTTCTGCCAGTATCACTCCGTCAAATTCGATGTTGAATACTTCATTGCGGCGGGGAGGATAAGATTTAGGCGCTTCGGTTTGAGAAGCTTCCTGCTGCATCATCGGTTGCTGATTGGGCGGAAGTCCGTCCATATCATTCCGGTCATTCTGATCCTGTGCAGCGGTAGGTTGAGCATCTTCATCATCCTCTGGAAGGTCCAGTGAAGGCTGGGATGCTATTTCCTGTGGCTCCGGCTCGGCCTTTTTGCGGCCGCGCTTTGCAGGAGCTTTTTCAGCTACTTTTTCAGCTACTTTCTCGGGTTGTTTTTTTACTTCTTTTTTCACTTCTATTTCCTTTTTCACTTCGGGCCTTTTAAAGCGGCTGCCTTCTTCCTGGCCATTGCTTTCTACTTCAGCTTCTTCAGTAGAGTTGGCGGTAGACGTTTTTACGATCCGTTTACGGCGGCCTTTATCGTCGCCACCGGTATTTTTAACGGCGCTTGCAAGAACGGCTTGCCTATCCAGGATTTTGTAGATGAGGTCCTGTTTATCGAGCTTTTTTGCGTTGGGGATTTTTAACTGCTCTGCAATATCCAGCAGTTCAGGAACGAGCATGTCGTTCAGTTGCAGAATGTCGTACATACTAATACTTGTGAGTTATACATCTATTTTCAAAACGAAAACGGTCTGGGAAACTTGAAAAATTTTTGATTGATTTTGTTGTCGGAAGTCCCTGAAAGTAAACCTGATGAGCTAAGAAGGGATTGACTTGTCAGCCTTTTCCACAGGCAATGTTACGGCAAAATGACCAAAAACAAAAAAAATATTTGTGAAAGTATCAGCAAGATTTCAATCTAATTCATTTGCTGCCTGCTGGTTATACGGATAGGTATGGCAGATAGCATTAAGTCAAAGGAACAGAAAAGAAAACCACGGATGATAAAGGATTAAAGGATTTCACGGATGATGTTTACGTTTATATCCGTGAAATCCTTTAATCCTTTATCATCCGTGCTTTTCCTCCACCGTGATATATCTTTGCCGCTCTCAAAATCTGATATATGTTCAATAACCGGATCAGGATAAAACAATTACTGGCTACAGAACCGGCCAATCAGCAGGTAACCGTGATGGGATGGGTGCGCACTTTCCGGAACAACCAGTTCATTGCGCTTAACGATGGATCTACCAATACCAACCTGCAGGTTGTATTGCCGCTTGATAAATACGATAATGATTTCCTGAAAAGGATCTCCACCGGCGCTTCATTAAAAGTTACGGGCGAAGTAGTGCCTTCTATTGGTAAGGGCCAGACATTAGAAGTAAAGGCCGGCGAAGTGATCATACTGGGCGATTCCGATCCTGAAAAATTCCCGCTTCAGCCCAAGAAGCACAGCCTGGAGTTCCTGCGCGAAATAGCGCACCTTCGTTTCCGCACCAATACTTTCGGGTCTGTATTCCGCGTTCGTCATGCGCTCGCATTTGCCGTACATAAGTTCTTTCATGAAAAAAATTTCGTGTACCTGCATACGCCCATCATCACCGCCAGTGATGCCGAAGGCGCGGGCGAAATGTTCCATGTAACTACTTTACCGCTCGATAACCCCCCACGCAGCGAGGACGGAAGCATCAATTTTAAGGAAGATTTTTTCGGTCGTGCCACCAACCTAACGGTTAGCGGGCAGCTGGAAGGCGAGCTGGGTGCTATGGGATTTGGAGAGATCTACACCTTTGGACCTACTTTCCGTGCAGAGAACAGCAACACCGCCCGGCACCTGGCTGAGTTCTGGATGATAGAACCCGAAATGGCTTTCTTTGACCTGGAAGACAATGCGAACCTGGCTGAAGAATTCATTCAATACATCATTCGCTTTGTGATGGAGAACAACAGGGAAGACCTGGAGTTTCTTGCGCAACGGCTTGCAGACGAAGAAAAACAAAAACCGCAGCAGGAAAGAAGCGAGATGGGACTGATAGAAAAGCTGGAGTTTGTTGTGAACAATAAATTTGAACGGGTAACTTATACGGAGGCCATCGATATTCTTCGCGAAAGCAATCACAATAAGAAAAAGAAATTTCAATACCTGGTAGATAAATGGGGCATCGATCTGCAGAGCGAACACGAACGTTACCTGGTAGAAAAGCATTTCAAGAAACCAGTTATTCTCACCAATTATCCCAAAGAGATCAAGGCGTTTTACATGCGCCAGAACGATGATGGCAAAACCGTTGCGGCCATGGATATTCTTGCGCCCGGCATCGGCGAAATAGTAGGCGGCTCACAACGTGAGGAAAGGCAGGACAAGCTTGAAGAGCGCATGCGCGAAATGAATGTTCCCATTGATGAGCTCTGGTGGTACCTCGATACCCGCCGCTTTGGGTCTGTTCCGCACGCAGGCTTTGGGCTGGGCTTTGAAAGAATGGTTTTGTTCGTAACCGGCATGACCAACATACGTGATGTTATTGCATTCCCGAGAACACCGAAGAATGCAGAATTCTAAGTGAGCTGTGAGCTTTAAGCTGCGAGCTATGAGCTGTGAGCTATGAGCTGCGAGCACAAGAAGTGGATAGGAGTGTATTTTGATGCATTTTCTTCTTGCTCGCAGCTCGAAGCTCATAGCTCACAGCTTTCCCTTATGGAAACTTTCCCATCTACGCTCTTATTGCTATTAAATCACTGTCGTTATGGGAGAACTTAATATAGCTGCCGGTGCTAACCGGCATAAGGGCGGAGCACGCTCAAAAAAATTGTCTACCCGCGTTGATCTTACACCTATGGTTGACCTGGGATTTTTACTGATAACTTTTTTTGTTTTCACTACTACTGTTTCTGAGCCCGGGGAGATACAGATGTTTATGCCTGCTGGTGAAACGGCATCTACGAAGATCAGCGATAGCAAAGTGCTCACCATTATTCCCCTGAACGGCGATAGCGTGTTTTATTTTCACGGCGATGTACAAAAAGCCGGGCAACAGGGCTTATATGGAATCACCAATTTTTCCATTACCGAGGGCATCGGCGCAGTAATAAGAAGCAAACAACAAGCGCTTGAAGCGCATCCTGAATTCAGCAGAAACGACATGGTGCTTATCATTCATCCTGCCGATGAATCAAGCTACCAGAGCGTAATCGATGCGCTTGACGAAGCATTCATCAACGTTGTACCAACTTATTTCTTCGGCAATGTAACAGCAGATGAAATGAAGTTTGTGGGCCTCCACCGCTAAAGCCCAACCTTGTCCCTTGCTTCTTGTGCCTTGTCCCTTACTTCTTGTCCCTTACCGCAGGTTTTGTATCTTCCGCTGCCAACATGAACTACCTCCGGCAGCATTCTTTACTTTCTGCTATACTGATCAATCTTGTGTTGTTCGGTTGCGTACTTCTTTTCGGTTTCCCGGTCTTTAATTCTGGTGATGATGCGTATTTATTGTACCTGCTTGGCGGAGGGTTCGGGCAAGCGCCTACAGAACTGTTGCATTACCATTACGGAATGCACCCTTATGTAGGGCTGCTCATAAAAAATGCTTTCGTTTATTTCCCGGGCTTCAACTGGTATTCATTCTTTTTATATGCCTTGCATTTTATCGCATGCAGTGCAATGCTCGCTGCATCTATCAGAAAGCATCAACTGACCTCAGGCATTGGCTATTACCTCTTATTCTTTATAATAGAAGTTTTTTTTCTATTGCAGCCCAGCTTTACCAACACCGCCCTGGTAACAGCTATTGCTGGTTGCCTGCTACTGTATGCAGGGCTAACTGATGAAACAAAACCAAGGCAGCTTATTTTATGGGGCTGCGTATTGTTGATTGGCGCAGCTTTATTGAGATTGCACATGCTGGCGCCGCCATTGCTTTTATCTGCTCCTTTTTTAATCGCCTCGCTTACAAAAAAGAAAATACGGCCATTATTATTATTTGCTTCCGTTACTTCAGTCATTATTTTATTGCTTGTGTTTTTACAACAGCAATATTATACACAGCGCATTCCGGGATGGCAGCAGGAAGAATCTTATCGTCAAGCCATCATCGATCACTATAACAAACCAAAGAAAAAGATCAACGATATCCCTGCAGCATTTCGCACGCAGGCGCATTTTCTTGAACGAGGTGTTTTATGGGACACCGCCTTTCTTTCTCAACAACAGGTGGCGGCAACAACCCGGGCCATGCAAATCAAAACCGCCGCCTCGCAGGACGATTTCAGAGCAAGGCTATTCTGGCTGATGATGGAAAGCAGGATGGGCATACTGCTGATTATTATGATGATCTTATGGAGATCCGCATCACTCATCAAACGTGAAAAATATGCGATGCTTGGGTCGGCGCTCATATTCATTGCACTTTGCACGGTGCTGATCTTATTCAGGAAACTTCCGGGTTACATTGTTACCGGTGGCATGCTGCAACTGCTTGCATTCTTGAGCCTCTCCGGCAGAAAGCCCCAACAATACGCGGCTCCAATACCTTGGGTGCTTACAGGTGCCAGCGCCATATTGCTCATCTGGGGAGTCATCAGGTTGAACAAGCTCAATCAGCACAACAAACAACAATATGAATTCTGGCAATGTGCTTACGCGCAGGTTGCATCGCATACCAACAAGCTGCTGATTGTTGCAGATGATAAATTTCCGGTAGATTATTTTTATGTGTGGCATGTTCCGAAGCGCTACCCGCTTCCTAATCTTTTAACGAAAGATCATTTTTTGAACAATACTTATTCTCCTGCTTATCGCAAATATGGCATCACGTCTCCAATCCAATCATCCAATGTATTGTTTACCGGCATGCTGGGCACACCAGACATGGAATATCTTGAATCAGCCTCAGGAAAACATTTGAATTTATTGCCCATGAAGGATAGCGACTGCGTGCAGCTCTGGGAACTTCGTTAGCCCGCTTTACGCATTACCAAAACAAGGTAACGGTTGTTAAACCCGTCTATTACCAGGGATTTTAAACGCAGCAATAATTTACCGGGATGCGATAGATAAAATTGCACAAGCCCTTTTCTTACATGGTTGGCTTTCGCGGTTTTTTTACCGGCAACCTCGCGCAGGGAATATGGTTGATTTTGCTTGAGGCTTGCAATTTCTGTAAAGCCCTTATCGATAAATAATTTTCTGAAAGATCGCTCTGTAAAATCATTTACATGATATGGATTGGCATCAACGGAAGGCGTGACCGGCGCAGAAACAATGAGGTGTCCGCCGGGTAATAAAAGCGAATGCAAATGCTCCACCACTTTATCAGGATGAGTGATGTGCTCGATGGTTTCTAATGAAACAATATTTGCAAATTGCTCTGCGTCATTGAACCGCATTAATTCTTCCTGAATAAACCGGGTACGCACATGCGCATAATTTGCCTGCGCGTAGGCGATGGCTTCGGCAGAAACGTCTACTCCTGTGCACACTTCATTACTACAATCTGCGAGCAGGCGGGTTCCATAACCTGTGCCGCACGCAATGTCGAGCACACGGCCGGGCAATAAATGCTCGCATGCAAACCGATAACGTTCAAGATGCAATTGCAGTGAAAGCTGGGCAGGCGCATCATGTGCGGGAATAAGTTCCGGCACTATGCGCTCCATGGTTTCGTGAATGCTCATACGCCGGCGCTTGTACGGGATTGAACATCCATTAATGCCTGTTTCCTGCTAAGCTCTGCCAGTTGACGCTCCAGCTTTTTGATCTTTGCATATACCAGCAGTATCAGGTAACAGAATGCAACTATAAAAAGATAAAATACAAGGTCGGCACCGCGGCCTACGCCTAATGCAACAGCAAGCCTGCTGGTAAGATCTGGAAACACTACCAGTACAATTCCCGCCGCAAGAATTACAGCTATCAGCAACTTGTCCATCACTGCACTGCGGAACCAGCGGAAATAAGATATTAAGATCGCCAGCAGGCCAACGATCAGGATAAGCTGGATAAGTTTCATCGGTTGATCTTTTTGAAGAGCAAATCAAAAATTATATTAACTGAGTTCCACAGGCTTTGTCCTTTGCGCCTGGAATATGCGGTGTATTCAATGGTCACAGGCACTTCTTTATACACCAGTTGATTTTCTTTCACAAGCCATAATATTTCCGAAGCATGGGCCATTCCGTTCTCTGATAAATAAATACTTTCAAGCGCTTTGCTATTTAATGCGCGCAGGCCATTGTGCGCATCGGTAAGCAGTATTCCCGTGAACATCCAGTTTACATAGCGTGCAAGCTGCAGGAAGATCTTTTTTGAAAATGGAATATTTACCGCTGTTTTATTAATGAATCGCGAACCGAATGCCACATCGCAAGATCCATCCAAAACAGGCTGCAGCAATTGCGCAATATCTTCTGCACGGTGCTGGCCATCTGCATCAAAATGAACAACAGCTGTTGCATGCTGCATCATGGCAAAGAACATCCCTGTTTGCAAAGCCGCGCCCTGCCCGAGATTTACCGGATGGCAGATGTAATGAACGGGAAACTGTTTTACCACAACACCTGTTTCATCTGAAGATCCATCATCTACCACTACCACAGTATGACCCGTTTGCAGAACCTGGTGAAGCGTTTGCGCAATTACAGCGGCCTCATTGTAAACAGGTATTACTATAAAAATGCTGCTGCTGTTCATAATTAGCGGATGGCAGCAAGGTAAAAAGAAAAATTATAGCGTTGGTCAACTTTAACCGGCTGGTATTTTTGAAGGAAAGGCTCAAAACGCGGCAGAAAATCATTGCGTATAATTGCTACCAACATAACCGGCTTGGAGGCTTGCAGTGTTGTATTCAGTAGCTTATAGTCGTACAGCACCGGCGCGCCTGATAAACTGGCGATGTTTACGAGCTCGTGGTTGTTAGAGCAGATAACAAGATCAGGATATTGTTGTTTCAGCTTGCGGACCACTTCAAGCGCGGCAATGTCTACCTGTTCATTCTCTTTATAGATGCCCGCTTTTTGCTTTATTACTCCCTGCTTTACCAGGTAATAGGCACCATGAAGAATGCCAATGCCTATGATCAGCGCTGTCACCGCACGTGCAACCCTGAACCAGGTTTTTCTTCTTTCCTGTTTGTGCACGAGAAAATACCAGAATATTCCCTGTTGTATGAACACCACTACGATGGCATAATAGCGCAGCTCTTCAAGATAGGTCCAGAAAGGTGTGAACTCTGCCACATAAGGCGCAAAGGTCACCGACATAAAAAGCAGCATGCCTGTTGTTGCAAGCGATACCACCAGCACGATGTATGCGTACAAATGGCCGATCCATTTTTTTCGCCACCACCTCAATACCCAGAAAAACAATCCTGCCAGCAGGATGTAATTGATTATTCTCAGCAGCAGCTCCGCCGTTGAGTACTGTACACGCAGCAAACGCGCCAGCTGCAGGGTCATAAAATCCTGGTCGAGCAGGCTTGCAGGTATCAATGCGCCCATTTCAAAAATATGTTCAGGAAAAAAACCGCGGCCTGTTGGATTCAAATATACCGGTTCGCCGCTGTGCCTGCTTTGGTACAACAACAATACAAGGGCAGCTGTCATCACAAGAACTGCTCCTGCAAACGCAGCGCGGAACCTTTGCATTCTTCTTATGCGCAATGAATACCAGCCCCACACCACCAATGGCAAAATGGCTACGGGTAAGTACAGGTATTTTAAGAAAATGCAATAACTGCAAAGCAGCGCAGCTAAAATCGATTTAAGCAGCAGGTTCTTGTCGCTTGCATTGGCCTGCATGATCAACCCGATCCCGAGCATAAAGAACGAAACAGCAGTAAGATCGGCAAACCACGCACCGAGAAATGGGTAAGGAAAAAAACCTGCGAACAATAGAAAGCCGTTTATAGCTACACGCGGAAATTGAAGGGCAAGCAGCGTTAAATAAATTCCTACCAGGAAAAAAATAATGGCTATTCCATTCACTATATAAGTAGCAATAATGGCATCTGCGCCACTCGTCTTCATTACTCCGGCCAGCAGCCAGCTATATCCCGGCGGCCATTTGTTGATCGGCTCATATACAACTGTTGCCAGGTCTGTAGCAAGCGCCTGGTGCGTAATATATCCCTTGCCTTCTGCCACATTGCGTGCAGCAGCTACGCTGAACGAATTATCGAAATGAAAATTGGGAAGCACTGCCTGCCACGCATTGAGTGCAATGGCCGCAAGCATGAAAATGCTTACGGTAACAAACCGGGTTGAAAGCAGTTTTTTTAAAGATTGAAGTATCCCCATTGTATCAGCGCTTCCAGAACATCCGGATGCGGGTTTGAATGTTTGAACGAATATTCAGGTAAAAAAGATTGATATCGCCAATATGATAATTTGAAGTGCGGTACAGGAAGCTTCCGGGAAATTGCGGACGCCTTACCCAAAGAATGCCCTCATGTATTTGCGCATCCGTTACTTTATAATAGATCTTATTAAAATCGCGCAGCACTGCTCCCTGGTTTTCATCTGCATTGGCATACGTTGAATCGGCGCGCCAGTTCAGCGGGTTGACAATATAAGAATTGCGGTAAATTTTATTCATCACCGGCTCATGTCCGCTGCGGTAAGTGCGCCAGCCGCAGAAACATCCTGTTTGCAGTGAATCTGTGCAAGGCTGCAATTGACGAAAGCTGTTTTTCGGAATATTCATTCCCGGAATGTATGCTGCAACCAGGCGATTGGCCAGCGTGCTGCCATCAAAAAACTCCTGCAGTAAACGAATGGCATGCGTGCTTCCCTGGCTGTGTGCTGCAATGATGATGGGACGTCCATTATTAAAATGGTCCAGGTAGTATTGAAAGGCTGCTTTCACATCTCCATAGGCCTGTTCAAAGGCCTCGAGTGCAGCAGCCGTATCGCTAATGTAATAAGAGCGCAGGTGGGCCTGCCTGTATCTCGGTGCAAATACCCGCTGTTCGTTAAATACACTTGCCTGGAAGAGAATAGATGAGTAGTCGGTCTTTGCGTTAAGAGCCGCATCGTTTATATCTGCATTCATGCGTGCATCTTTACGGCTGGTAAACGTAGTGGGATGAACGAAGAAAACATCTACTATAGAATCCGCCATGTAGCTCTTGCGCAGGGGAGAAGGAACACTATCTGAAGGATCTTTTTTATAGGGATGCGCGGCCCAGTAATCGAGGTTTGAATAATCCGGCTCGGGGCTTGCATTGGAAAAATCGTACTGGTTGATATAACGTGTATATGCGGGCGAACAGGATATAATCAGGACCAGGGAGAATAAAACAATGGTCGCCTGTACACGATGCATGAAAGTTTGTAATTTCGGGTAAATCTACTTACAAAATTGTTTAACCGCCTAAAAGCTTGCTATGGCTATACCTGTTGTAAATCTTGCCGATTTCCTGAGCGGTGATCCGCAATTGAAACAAAAATTCGTGAACGACCTTGGAAAGGCGTACGAAGAGTTCGGTTTCGTATCAGTCAAAAATCATGGCATACCTGATGAACTGATCGGGCGCTTATATAAATACGTGCAGCAGTTCTTTGCCATGCCGCTGGACGCTAAGAAGAAATACGAGGTGCCAGGACTGGCCGGCCAGCGGGGATACACTTCTTTCGGCCGCGAACATGCGAAAGGCAGTGATGCGCCGGACCTGAAAGAATTTTTTCAATATGGCCAGCAGGTAGAAGACGGCGACCGTATCCAGGATGAATATCCCGCCAATGTGCAGATCAATGAGATCGGGCAATTCAATCCAACGCTCGACCAGGCATACAGGGCGTTTGAAAAATCAGGGCGTGCATTGTTGCAGGCGATTGCTTTATACCTGGGTTTAGATGAAAATTATTTTGATGAATACATTCATAATGGCAATTCCATTCTAAGGGCTATTCATTACCCGCCAATTACCTCAGAGCCCAAATCGGCCATCAGGGCTGAACAGCATGAAGACATCAATCTGATCACTTTGCTGGTTGGCGCCTCTGCTGATGGATTGCAGATCCTCACCAAACAAAACGAATGGGTTGGAGTTACTTCTTTGCCGGAACAGATAGTGGTGAATGTAGGAGATATGCTGCAACGGCTTACCAATAACAAGCTCAAATCAACCACGCACCGGGTGGTGAATCCGGCAAGGGAAATGTGGCATACGTCCCGGTTTTCCATTCCGTTCTTCCTGCATCCCAAGAGCAGCATGAGCCTTGCCTGCCTGGGGAGTTGTATAGACGAGACCCATCCCAAAGCTTACGAAGATGCCACGGCCGGGGAGTACCTCGACGAGCGGCTGCGGGAAATAGGGTTAAAAAAGTAGATCGTTTTATGATTGTTATTTTAGGTGCCCCAGCATATTGATGATGGGGCCTTGGGCGTCTATTGTAAAACTGGTATCGAACGACTTTAGCGGGCTCTTCTTGATTGAAATAGTTTGCGGTATGTTTAATGGGAGGTTCAGGATAAGTTCGGTAGTATTTTTAAACTTGCCGTTCAGCCATACTTCACATGCGCTTGTTGTAGCATTTACTTTAACCTTCCTGAACTCGAACGGCAGGGGAGTGTTTATCAATTCATTCCACCATGCCTTCGTATAAGGTTCATACCCTTTGGAACTCTTGGGAGCATCCCATGCGGGACGGTTTTTATTGGCTAAAGCAAGCACTTTTACCAACTTATCTTCTCCTACGTTTTTTGAAAATATTTTTGCGAATGAGTAATAAGTTTGGGGACTCTTCCTGAACTGGTCGCAAAAATCAATAAGTGATTTCTCCGCAGCTTTAATATTTTTTGGAGCGCCCGATTTATCGAAGTCGGCTCTTCGCGGATCAGTAAAAAATTCGAATACCGAAGCGAGGGCATAACAGTCGTACAGAACAGTATTGATAAACGGGTCGTAAAAGTAATTCCTGCTTTTCTGTCCCCAGGTTTCTATTGTTTTATTAAGCCTTGCCTGTGTAAACTTTCCAACAATGTATGCGAGGTTTTGCAATGAATCGCTTCCGTCTGTTTGGTCACGGATATAAACATAATTTGCAAGCGCCTTAGACATGGCCAATGCCGTTTCTTTATCGCCAGTCATATATAAAATGGCCGAAGGCGCTGTACGCTGCATTATTGTTTCAGCAAAATTACCATAGGTCTTTTCTTCATCATGTGTGAACGATGGCTTGGTAAAAGAGCTAGTCATTATCAAAAGAATCAAAAAGTTTTTCATCTTCTGGTGTTTTAAAAGTGCCGGAAAAAAGATAATAATTGAACAGGTACCAGGCAAAGAAAAATACAGAAGCAAGCATAAGCATAAACTGCATATTTCTGAGGTATGTTATGGGCCCGGCCTTTAAATCGGGCAGCTCGTTGGTAAGATGAACCACCAGCATCTCATACAAATAATACCCGGCAAAAATGGACATTACAGCAGTAACAGTGCTCAAAAAGAAAAGTATCTCAAGATGAATTGAGAGACGCAGCCTGAGCTTCACTTTGCCAATTATAGCACCGCCCTGTATGCCGATGATTATAAAAGCTATTGAAAGCAGGAACTTATTCATCTCCACCACTATATCCAGCGCCTCTTTCATAGTAGGTACCACCGTAGTGGTGGCTTCACCCCCTTCCGGATCGGGCAGAAAGAAATAAATGGCAATGATAATCATTGCAGAAAAAACTACGAACAAAAGGTTTTTAAGTTTCATAAGCCCTTCCTGAACCTTAGTTTTGGAACCTTTTATCATTAATTATGTCCTTTTATAAATATAGAAAAAAAACTTCTTCAGGTAATTATTCCTCTGAAACCCTTGTTGGACAATCGTTTCGGGCTAAGCCGATTATCTTTCTATATAGATTACTTTAATTAAATAGGTACTTTGTGTTGCATAGTACTTAGAAATGCACTATGTTTGTGTTGTCAATGAAATAAAAATGGCTATCCTTAATCAACATATACATCAAAATCCGACCTCCGGATCCCGACTTAAAGTCGGGACCGCAGGCGGCAAAAAACCCTTCGATTTATGAATATTGAAAATACCCAAAGCCAGATGCGCAAAGGGATACTGGAGTTCTGCATTCTCTCCATTATCCGCCGCGGCGAGGCTTACCCAAGTGATATAGTGGAAGAGATGAGGGCGGCCAACCTCCAGATACTGGAAGGCACCCTCTACCCGCTGCTCACCCGGCTCAAAAATGCAGACATGCTTACCTATCGCTGGGTAGAAAGCAACTCAGGCCCTCCGAGGAAGTATTTCTCCCTCACAGAAAAAGGCCTGCAGTTTTACAGGGAGCTCGAAGCTACCTGGAACGAGCTGGCAAATGCAGTCAATACCCTGGCTACCAATAACGAGCAGCTGGCGAATGTTCCTTCAACCAGCGCCGACAACAACATCTAAACTTCAACCAACATTTAAATAGTCATCATGAAAAAAGTCATAAACATAAATTTCCAGGGCCGGGTCATCCCGATCGAGGAGACTGCTTATGATATATTGCAACAATACATAGACAGTCTTCGAAAATACTTCGCCAATGAAGAAGGGCGTGACGAGATCATCAATGACATTGAAGGCCGTATAGCAGAGTTGTTTTCTGAGCGATTGAAAAAAGGTACTACCTGCATAACAGATGAAGATGTGAACGCCGTAATTGCCAGCATGGGCAGGCCGTCTGATTTTGAGCAGGCAGAAGCAGAAGGTACAGGTCCAACAACCGCAAGCGCAAGCACCGGCAGCACTGGTACATCGTCTCAGCAACAGTCTGAACCTTCTTATGCATATGTTCCCCGTGGACGCGGCCGTCTTTACCGCAATGCAGATGATAAGCTCATCGCCGGCGTGTGTAGCGGTCTTGCCAATTACCTCGGCATAGATCCGGTGGTAATGAGGATACTGTTTGTAGTCTTCATCGGAGCATTGTTCTGGGTATATATTATACTCTGGATCATTGTGCCTTCTCAATCGGCACAATCCAACATCACCAAAAGGCTTTACCGCAGTACAGATGATAAAGTGATCGGGGGGGTGTGTGGCGGTCTGGCAGCTTATTTCAACATAAGCACCTGGATACCCAGGCTGATATTTGCTCTACCCCTTATTATAGGCATAATATCTGGCCCTTTCAACTTCTGGCTGAACGATTGGGAATTCTGGTGGGGACCTAAGGTGGTGACCGGCTCATTTGGCTTCACTTTATTCGTAACCTATATCATCCTGTGGATCTCTGTTCCTGTAGCTGTTACAGCTGCAGAAAAACTGGAAATGCGCGGGGAAAGGGTAGACCTTAATTCCATTCGCGATACCGTTAAAGAAGACCTCGAAAGCTTTAAATCCAAGGCGCAGAACTTTGGCGCAGAGGTAAAACAAACGGCCCAGCAGTTTGGTGAAAAGGCTAAAACCTTCGGTCAAACAGCAGGAACGCAGGCAAAGACCTACGCAACTGAGGCAGCGCCAATGGTTCGCAGAACCGGCAGTAACCTCGGCCACGTGATAGGGATTTTGTTCAAGGCATTCTTCCTGTTCATTGCAGGCATCATAGCCATCTCGCTCTTTGGAGTATTAATGGGATTGCTGTTCGGGGGCTTCGTGATATTTCCTTTCAAAGATTTTGTGCTGGAAGGTTTCTGGCAGAATACACTGGCCTGGCTTGCCCTGATACTATTTCTTGGAGTGCCCATCGTTGGCCTGATTACCTGGCTTATCCGCCGCATCATTGGTGTGCGCAGCCGCAACAATTACCTGAGCTATGTCTTTGGCAGCCTGTGGACCATCGGTTTGATAAGCGCCATTATTCTTGCAGGTATGTTCAGCCGGAATTTTAAGACCGGTTCTGAAAAGCAGGAAGAAGTAACAGGCATCACTCAGCCCGGTCGCGGAAAATTATATGTGGATGTTGCTACCAGCAATGTAAGATATTACGGAGGCGACTGGTACGGTATTGAATGGAACGATATGCCTTTTTATGGTGTTAACCAGGATACCCTGATGTTGAATACCATTCGGGTGCATGTTGTAAAAAGCAGGGATTCATTTTACCATGTGCATAAGGTTAACTTCAGCCGCGGACACAATCCTGAAGCCGCACTAAGCCTTGCAGAAAGAATACGTTTCGATATCACGCAGCAAGACAGTACGCTGATACTTCCGAAAGGTTTTCCGATCAGCCGCAGTGATAAATTCAGAAATCAGCGCGTGCTTGTTGTGATTGCAGTACCCGAGGGAAAAAAGATACAGTTGGATGAAAGCATCTATTCCTACGAATGGTTCACGGTAAATTTCAACCGCCGCCGCGGATGGAATGTTGACAACGATGATTACTGGGATGATAACTACCGTTGGGAAGCGAATGTAGAATACATCATGACAAAAGATGGCCTTCGCAGAACAGACAGGAAGTACAATGCAGAAGGTCAGGAGATAAGCGACGACGATACAACCACTGAAAATTTCAAGACCAGCGTTGAAGCTAAGGATGTGAAAGTAACGATCGAAGGAAAAGTTGAGCGTGATAGCAAAAGCAAGACCGGCGATTACCGTTACCAGGATAACAACCAGCAAAAACCTGTTGAAAAGAAAGATTCAACCACTAAATCACAGGAAGATATTTCACAGGCGGCCATTGAGCAGGCTTCTGATAAAAAAGAAAGCTCTGAAATAATCTCGCCTATTTATATGCTTGGCAGAATTGCCCGTTAGCCAATCCCGCCGCCTACCCTGCAAAAGTGCAGGGATACAGGCGGGGTTGAAGTTGGAACAGAGCCCTCATAATTAAACTTCTGGGGGCTCTTTTTTTTAACCCTTTTTCAAAAAAATAGCCATGTTCAAAAAAATAATGAAGGTTACCGCCTGGTGCCTTGGAGTAGTTCTTTTACTAATGGGCACCGTTTACCTGGTTGCCTGGAAATCGCCCGCTTATTATCCCGCGGCAGATTGCACCGTTATCAACATCATTCCGTTCAGCAGATATGGGTCTATTGCAGATCATCCCCGCCCGATGATACTGGAAAACAAAAACTTTGTGGTGTTTGGCGCTTCGCATACCCGCGATCCTAAAGACCCGCAGATAGAAGAGATCGCTGCAAAATGGAACAAGCTTAAGCCAACCATTGCGCTGGTAGAAGGCAGATTGGATTTTCTGTTACCCGTATTTATGAACCCTGTAAAAAACCTGGGTGAAGGCGGCAAGGTAAAAGCGCTTGCGAATAAAGCCGGCGTACCTGTTTACAATTGGGACCTTTCAAAAGAAGAACTCGCCAAACAATTGCGGGCAAGCTTTACCGCGGAGCAGATAGCGCTTGCGCAGATATTATCGCCCTATTTTGGCCAACAACGTTTTGGCAGGCCAGCCTCACCCGAAGATTATATAAAAGAATATTTATCGCGCGCTAAATACGTAAACCTGGAAAGTAAATTCAGCACGCCAGCAGATGTAGACCGTGAATGGAAGAAGGTCTTTCCGCAGGGGCCGGATTGGAGAACAGTTTCTGATGAGCATTCAATGCCCGGATATCTCGATAGTTATCTTGCTGCCATCAACGACGTGCGCAACAAGCGATTGGTGTGTGCCATCCAGCAACTGATTGCAAAAGGAGAGCGCGTGTTTGTTGTTTGCGGCTCAAGTCATGCTGCTTGCATTAAGCCCGCTTTGTGATTATTAATTATTTATTATTGATTATTGTATAGCTCGCTTTTTTGCGGCACAACGAATAATTAATAATGAATTATCAATAATTATCTTTGCCCGCCAATCAAGCATTATGAAAAATACTCCTTTCACAGAAAAGCACATTGCGCTGGGGGCCAAAATGGCCGAGTTTGCCGGGTATAACATGCCGATCTCCTATACAGGCATAAATGAAGAACATCACGCTGTTCGCAACAATGCCGGTATTTTCGACGTAAGCCACATGGGCGAATTCATTCTGAAAGGACCAGATGCCTTAGACCTTATTCAACGCCTCACCACCAACGATGCATCAAAGCTCACGCCGGGCAAAGCCCAATACAGCTGCATGACCAACGAGAGCGGTGGTATTGTTGACGACCTGCTCATCTACTGCATTGAAGAAAACAATGTGTACATGATTGTTGTGAATGCTTCGAACATAGAAAAAGATTGGAACTGGATATCGAAGCACAACAGCAAGAAAGTAGAAATGCACGACATCTCAGATAAAACCTGCCTGCTTGCCATACAAGGCCCCAACGCAACAAAAATGCTGCAGGCCCTCACGGATATGGACCTTCTGAACGTGAAATATTATACGTTCACCAAGGGAAAGTTTGCAGGGGTTGATAATGTGCTGGTAAGCGCTACCGGTTATACCGGTGCGGGAGGAGTGGAGATCTATTTTGAAGATAAGGACGGCGCGGCTGATATTATCTGGAATAAAATATTTGAAGTGTGCGGCCCGCAGGGACTGAAGCCGGTTGGTCTGGCTGCACGCGATACGCTGAGATTGGAAATGGGCTATTGCCTGTATGGCAATGACATTGATGATGCCACTTCGCCATTGGAAGCAGGGCTGGGCTGGATCACTAAATTCACCAAAGATTTTACCGCCAAAAGCATTGTTCAGAAGCAAAAAGAAGTTGGCGTAGAAAAAAGGCTGGTTGGTTTTGAAATGATTGATAAAGGAATTCCCCGCCACGGATACGAGATCAAAGATTTCAGCGGTGTGCCGATTGGCGTTGTTACTTCCGGAACGCAGTCTCCCACGTTGGGAAAAGCCATCGGGCTGGGCTATGTAAGCCTGATCTTCGCGGCCCTGGATTCAAAAATTAATATTAAAGTAAGGGATAAGTTGTTGCAGGCTAAGGTGGTAAAGGTTCCTTTCCAGTAGTGGAGTTTGGCGCAATTTTTTCTTGAAAAAGGGGTACAATACCCTTGAAAAATGCCAACTATCCATTTAACTACTTTCGTTGCCGCTCCTATTGAGCGGGTCTTTGATCTTGCGCGAAGCATCGATCTGCATAAAAAATCTTTATCGCATACACGGGAAGAAGCTGTAAGCGGCGTAACCACAGGACTTATTGACCTGAACGAAACTGTTACCTGGAAAGCCCGCCATCTGGGCAAAACAAGGTTCTTCAAATCCCGGATCACCGCACTCAACAAACCCGCTTCTTTTACGGATGAAATGGCTGAAGGCGATTTCAAAACCCTTTCTCACGAACATCATTTTAAACAGGTGGAGAATGGCACCATCATGATAGACATCATGGATTTTGAAGCGCCTTATGGTGGGCTGGGCCGGATATTTTCGAGGCTATACCTGCTTGGCTATATGCGTAAGATGCTTGAGCAGCGCAATAAAGTGATACGTGAGTACGCAGAAAGCGATAAATGGAAGGGCCTGATCTGACCGCCCGGCCTATGCCTTCCTCACAAATATTTTCCAATAATCGATAGATTTTAAAACGACCGGTCTTTAACTGCTCCCGGCCAGTTAAATTTGCAGCCTTAATTATGGCAGCAAATAAACCGTTTTTATATACCTCCTTATCCCCGGCCCTGTTACATTTATACGATCTCAATAATGCCGTGGTGGTGATCATTGATGTGCTTCGCGCCACGTCCACCATTGCAACAGCTTTGTACAATGGCGCAAAGGCCATCATACCGGTTGACAGCGTTAGCCGATGCATTGAATTGGGTCGGCAAATGGAATGCTATACCGCCGGCGAGCGGGATGGACAGGTAGCCGAAGGGCTTAAGTACGGCAATTCTCCTTTTGAATACCCCGAGTCTTTCATCAAAGGCAAAACCCTGGTGCTTACTACTACCAACGGTACACGCCTGTTACACATGGCCCTGGAAAAAGGCGCGCAAACCATCATCACCGGTTCATTCGCCAATTTATCTGCCGTGTCGGACTATCTTATTAAAAAAAATCAGCCCGTTATCCTGGCCTGTGCAGCCTGGAAAGACCGGCTGAATATAGAAGATACCTTGTTTGCCGGGGCCGTTATAGAACGGGTGAAAGAACACTTCACCATCAATTGCGATTCTTCCAATATGGCAGAAACCCTTTACCAACAGGCAAAAGGTGACCTCTATGGCTTCATGAAAGACAAGAATGCCAGCCACTACAACCGGCTTACAGGTTATGGGCTTGAAGAAGACATCCGCTATTGCCTTACCCCCGATCTGGCCAATGTTTTACCTTTTTACGAGGCTGGCAAGCTGAACATTCACAAATGGTAAACGTGTTGTTCCTCAAATCGTAAACGTAATCTATTGCTTACGGTTACTTTTGCCGGTTGAATCCCGTGGGCAACAATCCTGTACATATCGCATTGGTGGGTAATCCCAACAGCGGAAAGACTTCGCTTTTCAATGCATTGACCGGCCTGCACCAGAAGGTTGGAAATTTTCCGGGAGTAACCGTGGATAAGAAGATCGGCCATTGTGAAATTACCGCGGACCTCTCTGCTGTTATCATTGACCTGCCGGGAACGTACAGCCTTTATCCCCGCAGAGAAGATGAGTGGGTGGCCTATCGGGTGCTGATGCAGCAAGATAAAAAGATAAGGCCCAATATGGTGGTGCTGGTGGCAGATGCCAGTAACCTGCAGCGCAATCTTCTATTTGCTTCGCAAATCATTGACCTGAAAATTCCTGTGGTGATCGGGCTTACCATGCTCGACATCGCGAAGCGCAAAGGCATCAGGGTAGACATTGAAGAACTGGAGCGCCTGCTGGGCGTACCGGTAGTTTCCATCAACCCCAGAAGAAATAAAGGGATTGCCCAACTCAAAAAAGCAGTGGAGCTTACAGCTCTTCAGCAATACAAAGTCCCTTCCCGCAATTTCATTGAAAGCCTTGCGCTGGCAGACAAGGCCATTAGCGCGGTAAAGCAGATTCTGCCAGACATGAGCGACTACAGGGCCATTCATTACCTCATCAATCATGAATCTTTTACCCTGCCTACCGATGTTCAGATAAAGATTGAACAGATAGAGGCGGAGAACAAGTTCAATCATACAAGGGTGCAGGCAGAAGAAATCATGCAACGTTACCACCGCATACGGCAGGTAATGCAGCATGCCGTTACCGAGCCTGACCCGATGCAGAAAAAGCTTTTCACCGAAAAGCTCGACGATGTTCTGCTTCACCGGCGCTGGGGCTACCTGATATTGATAGCGGTGCTTTTTATATTATTCCAAAGTATTTTCTGGCTGGCGGAATATCCCATGCGCATGATCGAATGGAGTTTTGCAGAGATCGGCGGATTTATCAGCAGCCGCATGGCAGAAGGGTGGTGGAGCAATTTACTGGTGAATGGACTGCTGGCAGGCCTTAGCGGAATTTTTGTTTTCGTACCGCAGATCATGATCCTGTTCGGGCTTATCACCCTGCTGGAAGATACCGGCTACATGGCGCGTATCAGCTTTCTTACAGATAAGCTAATGCGTAAGGTGGGGTTGAATGGAAAAAGCGTGATGCCCATGATCAGCGGGTTTGCCTGCGCTGTTCCGGCGATCATGAGTACCCGGAACATCGAGAACAAAAAAGAACGGCTGCTCACCATTCTTGTTACGCCCCTTATGAGCTGCAGCGCCCGGCTGCCTGTTTATACCATCCTGATAGCATTGGTAATACCACAAACTTATTTTCTCGGGTTTCTGAGTTTACAGGGATTGGTAATGATGGGGCTCTATTTATTGGGATTGGTGATGGCTATGATCGTTTCTTACGTAGCTAAGTGGTTTATAAAGATCAAAGAAAAAAGCATTTTCATCCTGGAGCTGCCGGTTTACCGTTCACCGCGGTGGAACAATATTCTTATCACCATGGTGCAGAAGGCAAAGATCTTTATTGTTGATGCCGGCAAGATCATCATGCTTATCAGTCTTATACTTTGGGCATTGAGCTCATTTGGCCCGGGAGACAGGATCAGTAAGGTTGCGGCGCAATACGACCAGCAGATCGTGCAAAACCCTGGGCAAAAAGAAACGCTCGAACGTCAGAAAAAAACAGCCATGCTGGAAAATTCCTATGCAGGGATATTGGGCAAAGGCATAGAACCTGTTATTCGCCCTTTGGGATACGATTGGAAGATCGGCATCGCATTGATCACTTCATTTGCTGCAAGGGAAGTATTTGTGGGCACCATGGCTACGCTGTATAGCGTGGGCGAAGATGATTCTGAAGAAAGCCTTTTGCTGCGCGAAAAAATGCAACAGGCCAAGCGTCCCGACGGATCTAAAGTATATTCCCTGGCTACCGGCCTTTCCCTGATGATCTTTTATGTTTTTGCCATGCAGTGCATGAGTACCCTGGCCATTGTAAAGAGGGAAACCGGGAGTTGGCGTTGGCCGATAATCCAGCTGGTCTATATGACCGCCCTGGCGTATTTAATGAGCCTTTTGGTTTACCAACTTTTTAAGTAACCCGGAAATAAATCCCACCCGCGAGCGTTCTTTCTGTGAATCCATCAATCCGTTCGCTATGAAAACCGTTCTCTTGCTTGCATTTGCTGTTACCTGCCTGCAATTCACCGCATTAAGTCAATCCGACTGGTACTATTTCCCCGATGAAATTTATTTCGTAAAAGAAGTTCCGGTAAAAGAGCTGCGCGGTAAAGAATTCCGCTACCAGATAGCCGTTAAGGCTGCTGCGGCTGATACTTTTTCAAAAGTGCGCATCAATGGCGTAGCAGCCGGCAAAGGCAAGGAAGATTTTATCAATAACTCAGAGTTCACAAAACAACAGTCGTCAGACAATGGCTGGACGGTCTATACCATCACCGGCGTTGTGCCAGCAGACGCCTGGAAACTCTGGTTCTACTCCGCCGTAAACGGCAACGGAGAGTTTTATTTC
>JBAVMD010000339.1:0-5362 GCA_049689695.1 Chitinophagaceae bacterium
GTTTGCTGATGCCTTTGTGATGGATAACTGCAAACACTACGAACATGCCGGTAGCCTCAGCTATTATTGACGCATAAGCCGCCCCATCAAATCCAAGTTCCGGAAGCCCGAAATGTCCATAGATCAGTCCATAATCGAAAAAGATATTGGCAACAGTTTCTGCCAGTGTTCCTGCTACGAGATATTTACTTTGATTGGTACCTACCAGCAGGGCGTTCCTCATCTGGTAAATGAACAGAAAAGGCAATCCCCAGATGCGGATCTTCAAAAAACGGATCACCATTTCCTGCCGCTCAGTTCCTTCCAGTATCTGCCTGAATATAAAAGGCGCAATAAAATAAGTGATGAGTATGCCGATAACTGCAATGATCAAAGCAATGCGTACGCCCTGCGCAAAAAGTTTACCGATCTCCTGCGGGCGATTCTCGCCTGCGCGCCTCGCTATCAGCGCCTGGAGGCCATTGTTCAACCCAAACCCGATGGCCGCGAATATGAGATAATACACGCCGGTAATGCCCGCTGCGCCCAGTTCTTCCACACCCAGTGCACCCAGGAAAATATTATTGGTGATGAAATTGATCTGCGGCACCAGCAAAGCAAAGCTGATGGGCAGGGCCAGTCCCAGTATCTGCCTGTTGGTGATGCTAAGCTGAAAATTTTTATGTGGACTAACTGCGGCCATTAGGTGAAAAGGTTGCAAAGATAGGGTCAGTAACTCCAAACAATTTATAGTATTATTGCGGCCTTAAAATGATCCATCCCGCATTTCAT
The DNA here is from genome assembly GCA_049689695.1 of Chitinophagaceae bacterium. Lineage (GTDB taxonomy): Bacteria > Bacteroidota > Bacteroidia > Chitinophagales > Chitinophagaceae > DASPKM01. The sequence goes on from JBAVMD010000339.1 coordinate 772, forward strand.
ATAAAGCAGAAGCAAACCGGTGAAGACGATTACCTGCAAAGCCTTTTGCTGATGGAGGCAAATCCGCATGGCCTGAGCTACCTGGTATTGCACCAGGTGCGACAGGAAGTGCTGGATGCAAAATATTACACGCTTCCCGGGGCAGAAGGAAAGAACCTGTCAGACCGGTTCAGGACCATCATCGACACAGATGAAGTGCTGCACCAGCAGTTCAGGGAATCGATGGTGCTGTACAATTTTGCAGAAGGCATGTTGGTGCCCGATACGCTTTTCAACCTGGAAACCAACCGCGAACTTATCGACCTGGCTTACGGAAGCGTATCGAAAGGGCTCATCCTGAGCGAAAAGGTTCCTTCACATCCTGCACATACCACATATAGGATACCCGCTGATGTGCACAGCCTGTTCCAGCACAGCTTTAATACCGGTAAATACTGGCATATTTATACGCTTTGGCTGGCATCGCTCAAAAACTTCCCGCCTGAAGCAGAAGACAATCAGGCGCAGTTGTACGTACTTTTTTATCCTGACCGCATGCTGGTGGCCGTTTATAAGAACACGCAATTGCAGCTGGTGCAAACTTTTGAATACCAGGTGGCGGAAGATGTGGTATACTACCTGCTCAACATTTGCAGGCAACTGCAGCTTTCAGCTGAAGAAGCGCTGGTGGTAGTGAGCGGTTATGCCCAGCACGATTCTCCCTTGTTTACAGAGATGCGGAAATATTTCATGCATTGCCGGCTCGATGAAGCGCCGGCCACATTCACTACTCAAGTGTTTGACCCGCTCCCCGCACATTTCTTTTCACCGCTTTTGAAGATGGCCTTATGCGTATAATCAGTGGATCGATGGGAGGCAGGCGTATCAATCCGCCCAATAAAATGCCTTATACAAGGCCTACTACAGATATTGCAAAGGAAGGACTGTTCAATATCCTGCAGAATCAACTTGATTTTGAAGGGATGAAAACGCTTGACCTTTTCGGGGGTACAGGCAGCATTAGTTACGAACTGGCCTCACGCGGGGCTGCTGATATTACGGTGGTGGAGAAAGACAATGCGATGTACGATTTTATTAAGAAAACGGCCACAGAACTGAAGCTGGAGAATTTTAATGTACTGAAGACGGACGTGTTCCGCTTTCTTACGCAATGCAGGCAGCAGTTCGATTTTATTTTTGCAGGCCCGCCTTATGCGCTTACAAATATCGATGATCTCCCGAAGCTGATCGTTCAGCAAAAATTATTGAAACCTGGCGGATGGTTTGTGCTGGAACACACTCCAAAGAACGATTATAAAACTTTTGCGCTTTATAAATCTGAGAGGAATTATGGGACGACGGTGTTTTCTTTTTTTGTGAATGAAGAGGTGTGAGAGGTGAGATGTGAATGGTGAAAAGCGACTATTTAATCCTATTTTTAATCTCCTGCAACTTCAACAACGCCTCTACCGGTGTTAACCTGTTCACATCAATCCCATCCAATATTTCTCTTATCTCATTGAACGTTTGACTGTGCGCATCAAAAATAGACAACTGCATTTTCGGCTGAGCGATCTTCTTTATTTTTTCATTGGCCCCGTCATCAACATGCTTTTCTTCCAGCTGATGCAGAATTTCATTGGCGCGTTGCAGCAATGAAGGCGGCATGCCTGCCATTCTCGCCACATGAATACCAAAGCTGTGCGTGCTGCCGCCGGGTGCCAGCTTGCGCAGGAAAATGATCCTGTTGCCGATCTCCTTATTAGTAACGTGGTAATTTTTAATGCGCGGGAATTTATTTTCCAGCTCGTTCAGTTCATGGTAATGCGTAGCAAACAAAGTTTTCGGCTGGCAATCCGATTGATGCAGGTGCTCAACAATGCTCCACGCAATGGAGATACCATCGTAAGTAGAAGTGCCGCGGCCGATTTCATCGAGCAATATCAGGCTTCGCAAAGAAATATTGTTGATGATGCTGGCGGTTTCATTCATCTCTACCATGAAAGTAGATTCGCCTCCGCTTAAATTATCGGAAGCGCCAACGCGTGTGAAGATCTTATCGGTCAATGGAACTTTTGCTTCATCGGCAGGAACAAAACTGCCCATGTGCGCCATCAGCGTAAGCAAGGCCGTTTGACGCAGCAATGCACTTTTACCGCTCATGTTAGGGCCGGTTAAAATGATCACCTGCTGCGATGATGGATCAAGCAGGATATCATTTGCTATATAAGCTTCCCCCGCGGGAAGATTGCGCTCGATCACAGGATGACGGCTCTGCATCAGTTGCAGCGCGAAGCCATCGTGCAATTGCGGCTTTTTGTAATTGTATTGAAGCGCATTGTTCGCAAAACATACCAGGCAATCCAATTTGGCCAGCACCTGCGCATTCTGTCGGATGGAATGAATGTATTCCTCCAGTTCTACCAGCATACTGTCAAACAGTTCCAGTTCTATCTGCAGTATTTTTTCTTCGGCCCCGACTATTTTTTCTTCGTATTCTTTTAACTCCGGTGTAATGTATCGTTCCGCATTTGCCAGCGTTTGCTTGCGTATCCAGCTCGAAGGCACTTTGGATTTATGTGAGTTGGTGACTTCCAGGTAATAGCCAAATACGTTGTTGAACCCGATCTTCAAAGAAGATACGCCGGTGGCGATGGCTTCCTGCTGTTGCAATTCCAGAAGATATTCTTTTCCACCTGTTGCTATCTTGCGCAGCTTGTCGAGCTCCTCGTGTATTCCATCGCCAATAAGTCCGCCCTTGATTGCAAGCGCCGGCGGATTTTCTGCCAGCTGCCTGAATATTTTTTCTGCCATGAAAGCGCATGGATCTAACAAGGCAGCCAGTTGATGCAGGAATGTGTGTCCCGAAGATGCGGCGGCATGCTTTATCAGGGCAGTTTGCTGCAGCCCGCGCGCTACCTGTAACAGTTCCCGCGGGTTGATCTTCTTCATCGGAATCTTACTCACCAATCGTTCTATATCACCGCAGGCTTTGATGCGCTGCTGAAGTTCGTTGCGGAGATCAATGTTGCGGATGAAGAACTCCACCGTGTCCAGTCTTTCATTGATGCGATCGATGTTCTGCAAGGGCATAATGAGCCATCGTTTCAGCAATCGGGCACCCATGGGAGAAACGGTATTGTCGAGTACTCCGAGTAATGTGAGCCCATTCTCGGCCGGGCTGTTTAGCAACTCTAAATTGCGAATTGTAAACCGGTCCATCCACAAATGATCGTTGCGGTTGATGCGCTGAATAGAAGTAACGTGCTGCAGGTTTGGATGTTCCGTATCCTTCAGGTATTGAAGCACTGCGCCTGCAGCAACAATGCCTTCGTGCATGTCTTCAATTCCAAACCCTTTCAGGGAATGCGTTTGAAAATGTTTCAGCAGGCATTCCGTGCAATAAGCTTCGTCAAAGATCCAGCTCTCGAGCGTGTATGTATAGAACTTATGTCCGAACGTTTCTTTAAACTGTTTCTGGTGTTGCCGTTGAAAAACTACTTCGGCAGGCCTGAGTGTTTGCAGCAGTTTATCGAGGTATTCCGTATTTCCTTCTGCCAGGAAGAATTCGCCGGTGGAAATATCGAGGAAGGCGATGCCGCATGTTGTGTCTGTAATATGAACGCCTGCCAGGAAATTGTTACTGTTGTTCTCAAGCAGTTTGTCGTTCATGGCCACACCGGGCGTGACCATTTCCGTAACTCCCCGCTTTACAATGCCTTTGGCAACTTTAGGATCTTCCAGCTGATCGCAGATGGCAACCCTGTAACCGGCTTTTACCAGTTTGTGCAGATAGGTATCTAAGGCGTGATGGGGAAAGCCGGCCAGTTCAGAAGATGTGGCCGAGCCGTTGTTGCGTTTAGTCAAAGTAATGCCCAGCACCCTGGAGGCGATCACGGCATCTTCTCCAAAGGTCTCATAAAAGTCCCCCACGCGAAATAGCAGGATGGCATCCGGGTATTTTTGCTTGATCGCCCGGTGTTGCTGCATGAGGGGAGTATCTGTGGCGGCTGCTTTGGACATCTGGCAAAAATAACCGCTTTGATTTCACCACAATGGGGTTTATGCACTATGTGAATTACTTTTGAGCAACTTAAATCACCCGGGTTATTGTATGCGTAAACTCAGCATGGAAGAACTGAACCGAAAGACGGTTGAAGGATTCAAAGAGGCGGAGAAAATGCCGGTGGTAGCGGTTTTGGAGAATATCAGGAGCGCTTATAACGTGGGCAGCGTATTCAGAACTGCAGATGCATTCCTGTTGCAGGGCATTTATATCTGCGGCTATACGGCCCGCCCGCCGCATAAGGAGATCAAAAAAACGGCTTTGGGCTCTGAGGATACAGTTCATTGGAACCATTTTGCCAATGCCCAGGCGGCAATCGAAGAGCTTAGGAAAGAAGGGTATAAAATATTTGCGGTAGAACAGGCAGAATCAAGTATCCCTTTGCAGGAATTTACCCGGGAGGTGCAGGAGAAGACCGCATTGGTCTTTGGCAATGAAGTAACCGGCGTTGAGCAGTCGACCATTCTATTATGTGATGGATGTATAGAGATCCCTCAACTGGGCATGAAACACTCATTAAACGTTTCCGTAGCAGCTGGTGTAGTC
>JBAVMD010000340.1:0-2040 GCA_049689695.1 Chitinophagaceae bacterium
ACGACTCTCCCAGATCATTGCGCACGATGGAGTAACGATAGACTTTATTGCAAATACATCAAGGGCAGATCTTACCGGCGATAAGAGGCTTGACAAAATACAGGTTAAATCAGATGGATCGCTTGTGAAAGAATTTGAATTTGGTTATGAAAACTCTTACAATGGCGATGCATTTGAACCACTAACTTATAATGCATATCGTCCACAATATCATTACAACGGAAGCGGAGCATTCAGAGGCGTGAGTGGCGTGATGCATACCGTTACTGAAACAGGACATCTGCCCGAAGGCAGTGTTCGGTACCGGATGTTCCTGAAAACAGTAACTGAAAAGGGTAGTAATAATGAAGCGCTTCCTCCTTTTGTATTTAATTACTACGATCAGAACAGTCTTCCTTTCCGTACTTCTTATTCGCAGGACCTGTATGGCTTTTCTTCAACCAACATATATGCAGGCGTGTTGAAGAGCATCACTTACCCAACAGGGGGGTACAAAGAATTTCTTTTTGGTATCAGTGGCAATAGCGTTGCTAAGAACGGCTTGCGCATAGAGCAGGTAAAAGAGTATGAGTCACTTTCTGCCGCACCTATAATTAAGACATATACTTACGGCAATTTCACCAATACTGATGAAGCGATATCTACTTATTCTCTGCCAGACGCAATGAGAAGAATAAAGCTGAATTCAAACCAGAAATACAGGTACATTATTAATGCCTATAAAACTTTCTGGAATGCACGCAGGCAAAATCCTGCATACGAAACAAGGGGCGCTGCAGGAGGTTATAATTGGGCAGAGATCAGTGGAACCGATGGCAGCAACTATAGGATTGAATTTAGAACTGCATTAGATCAGGAAATTCCGGTGACACTGACTTCTGGTTTGGATGAGGACAATTATCCTGATGATGATAATGGATGGACACAACAGATGGGACTTAGCGGTACTTACCCGTTCCCGCAGCGAAACAGCGCAGACTGGGAACGGGGTCTTCCACTGGCTGAGTATTACAAGTCAGGCAACAAACTTGTAAAAAGCAAGCACTATGATTATGATCTTGCTACTATCAGTGTGGGCGCAAATTATTCAGTTGGTATTCATTCTACCAAATACCGCGTTCATTACATAAAAAACCTGGGCAGTTGGGAATACTCGTGGGACTGGGGATTATACGGAAGGTATATTCACATACCAAGATGGCAGGTACTTAAACAGGTGAAGGAGCGCTCGTATGCACCGGATGGCCTCACATACCTGGAAGTTGTGAATGACAATACGCATAAAAAAGTATTTCTGAATAATAAAGAGTATCTGTTCCTGGACCAGGTAAAAACGCTCAACAATAGTAAGAATGAACAGGTGATCAGCAAGTTCCGGTATCCATTGGATTATGGTCAGACCAATGAGGATTTTGGGAACGGTATTGCCAGGTTGAAAACCAGTCACGTATATGGCGCCGTAGTTGAACAGTATAAGTACTTGCAGGACCAGGGCGGTAACAACAAAAGATATATTTCGGGTATTCTGAACAAGTTTGATGCTAACAAGCCTGTGATCAAACGAACGTACACTTTTCAGCCTGCATCTGTAGCCAGTACTTTTATTGAATCACATTCTTCGAACGGAAGTTTTTTGAACGATGGCAGTTACAAGCCTGTTCTCAACTTCAATGTTTTTGATAATGTTGGTAATATTCTGGAGCACCAGAAAGAGAATGATGTAAAAGAATCTTTTGTTTGGGATTATGGCAGTTCGCTTCCCATTGCAAAGGCCATTAACGCTTCTAACGACCGGATCGCATTTACAAGTTTTGAGTCGGATGGTTTAGGCGGCTGGTCAAAATCCTTCACTTCCTTTATTTACAGCGCTTATAGTTTTACCGGTAAAAAATGCTTTAACGGCACACTGAGCAAAACAGTTCCTTCCGGAAATTATATAATTACATTATGGGTGCGGTCAAATGGATTTGCTTCTATAAGTGGTGCACAAACTGCGTTGCTTGCAACGGTTGGAGATTGGAAACTGTATGAGTTTAAAGT
>JBAVMD010000341.1:0-2072 GCA_049689695.1 Chitinophagaceae bacterium
CCTTTAAACATGTCAGTTTTAATCTGTGTATACTTCCTCTGTAGATTTTCTTCAACGATTCTAACATCTACTATTTGTGCAGATAAACCACATCCAAACAGCAAAGCCAAACTAAAACAACCTAATACTACTGTTCGATAATTTAACATAAGGCAATTGTTTTAATATGTAATTGGAATAAGATGCCCAGCTGCATCTAAGCCGCCATTTACAAAAGCCAAGTTGGCATTCGTTCTTGTACCCGGTAATAAAATTTGACCTTCTTTAATTCCCCTGCTTCTATCTGCTCCATAAAACTCTCGCAAAGGCAATCCTAAACTGCTTCTTAATCGGTTTTCCATATCAGTAGCAAAAATCTCACTTCGGGCCACTGCTCTTCCATCAATTGAAGAAGTGTACCATGCGGTACTTGGAATAAAATTAGCTCTTCCGTTCTTCATCCAATCTTGAACGTGTGCAAACTCGTGAGCTAATGCAACATAGCCAGGTATTCTGGTAGTTGAATTATATTGATTAATGTCGCTTGAATTAAATGATTTACCAACAGAATAGTTAATGATCAAAGGTTGTCCAGGATTTGCTGCGGCAGTTGCACTTTCAAACTGTGCACCAGTATTCTCGGCACTTCCGCCGTTTTTTATTTGTACAATTTGAGTACTATTGACTATTCCTTCCATCATATTACCTGAGGCGCTATTGTTAGAAAGGGCAATTAAATCGTTAAGAAGTGATTTCTGATAATTTCTTGTTTTGCCAATGTATGTAGTATTCGTTCCTGCATTATAGTAATTGCCATTCCTGTAATCAACTGTAACTTTATTTCCGAAAATTCCTAAAAACCCAGTTCTAAAACTGTGTCTAATAGTATCCCCAAAGGGATCATTAAATGAAATTGGATTATTGTTCATTATTGAATACAAACTCTGACTGTAATTTGGTTTTGGGTCTATTTGGAACCATCTGCCCAATTGCGGATCAAGATTTCTAAAATTTGTAGCATATAATTCCAGTCCAGAACCATTATTAAATTCCTTCGATTGTAATTCTGAGCCTTTGTTAAATTTTCGCTTGTTATCTACCTTACCCCTAGCCTGAAAAGAGACGCCTGCCATGGTGAGCCCGAACGGATAATAGTGCGTCTCCTCCACCAAAGGCCCGTGTAAATGCGTCACCTGCAAATTATCAAAATACACATCCATATTTGGTGTTTCATTACTTACATAAATATACAAATACCCACTCTTATTTACAACCACTCCATTTTGCGTATGAACATAAACTGAAGTAGATGATCCACTGTTACCATATACGCTCTCGGCAGGCACTTGTTCAAACCCACTGCTGCTGCTTACATACTTAAGTTGCTCGTCTAACAACACCCAATTTATATACGCCTTTGGTCTTGCGGCGTCAACGGTTTGCGCATTTAAAAAATCGGTTACGTTATCGCTTAGTAAAGAACCGGTCTGTAATTCTGTTGCTCCAAACTTTCCCGCTCCGCTTATTCCTGCGACAAGCGCTGCTACGATGTCATTAACCGGACTAACCGGTGTACCGGGCGAAGTGCCGTTTGTTTTGTACCAACTGCTCACCCGCAGATTAAATTGATCGCCGGCCATTACTTTGAGTACTATGCCAGTCCCTATCTTGTTGCCGCTTCCATTCGTCTTCGATACCCAATCATTCGGATTGGTATAACTATCGCTCGCAGGATAGCCGCTGATATTACTTGTTTGAATCCTTGTTGCAGAAACTTTTGAGTAGTATAGCGTATCTCTGCCCAGGTTTGCTGTTTCCATAGAAGCCTCAGGGTAAGCGGCCGTATCTCTTTGCTCCGTTAATACCACACGCACATTGCCTAAATGGTCCTTTTCAAAATAATCAAAAGCATAACCGTTGTAAGCGTTTGAAGTGTTCGCAGTTAATCTTATTCTACCTTCCTCGTGATGCATAAGTTGAAGCGTATCGTTATCATACACAAAACCTCCAATGTACAACGTGGTTTTATCCGGCCTGCCCGTTTCATGCACGATCTTTTTCAGCTTAGTGCCTCCGGCATCATAGACGTATTC
>JBAVMD010000342.1:0-6047 GCA_049689695.1 Chitinophagaceae bacterium
TTCTATCTAAAGAAGAAGCGGCAAAGGCTGCTACTACTACGTGGAGTTTGAAATGAACATTTTCTTCCGCGACTCACTATTAATAGATAAATACACGTTTATGAAACAATCAAAATTGCTACAAAACCTCGCAATAGCCACCATACTCGCCTGCATTATCATCATAACAAAAAACATTACCATCCTTCCCTGGTGGAGCTTTATTATACCTGTAATGATATTCGGAATATTATTGAAGCTAAAAAAATATGCATTCCCCAGCTTCCTGCTTGGTTTTATCACTGGCTTCCTCCTATGGTTCTTTGCCGATCTGTATTTCGATGTCACGCTGGGCGGTGGCATTCTTGAAAAGCTCGGGAATGTATTGTCTGTTCACAAAACAGTCATTATGTCTATAGCCGGACTTATCGGCGGCCTGCTCAATGGCCTGGCCTTGTACACCGGTTATTTGCTGATCAAAACACCTGTTGCAGCTATCGAGAAAAAAGTCTGGTAAAACTTCACTATGGCAAGAATAATATTCATGATAGACATAGAGGAGGGACATTTGCTCCCTTCTTTTGCTTTAGCAAGATCATTAAAAGCTGCAGGCCATGAAGTGCTTTACATAAGCATCCTGGACAATGAAGATTTTGTGAAGAACGCCGGATTTGGCTTTCATCCACTGTTCGAACGTCGCTACCCCAAAGGATTCAGGGATGCGTACAAGCAAAAGAAAAAAGAAAAAGGCTTGCACCAGTCGGTAAGCGTGGTAGACCATATAGAAGATTTTATGCATCCTTCATTCACTGAATCTTTACAAAGAATGAAACCCGACCTGTTGGTGATGAGTTCCTTTCTGTATGTTGAAGCGCTGATGCTGTACTACAGGAATAAAATAAGACCTGTGTTGTTGCGGCCATTTCTTCGTGAGCCGGGCGCCACTATTACAAGCGATTCCATCAGGCATCTCATGAATCTGCCTGCAGAAACAGCCATGAAACTCTTCGATCTTGCAGTTTCTTTCGGTTATAAATTCACCTCGCTGGCTGATCTTGTAAAGCCATTGGAAAGCTTTTATGAGCTGGTTATTTGTCCGAAGGAATTGGAAATGGAGCCTGATGTAAAGAATAGCCGAACTTATTATATAGGATCTGGGATTGATCTGTCAAGATATGCAGGGCCTATCTCATTTCTTCAGCAATCTGACCGCAGGATCATTTACGCTTCATTAGGCTCACAGGCGATAGCCTATCGTCATTTGTTCGAAATGTTTTTTGAAAAGATCACAAGCATCATGAGCCGGCCCGATATGCAGGACCTTCACCTGGTGATCGCAATCGGCGCTGAGAACGACGTAGAGAAATACTCTTCTCCATTGGATAATGTTACCATTGTAAAATGGATCTCGCAAATGGATGTGCTGAAGCTGGCTTCGCTGGCGATAGTTCATGGCGGTCTGGGCACTGTAAAGGAATGCATCTATCATGCCGTGCCCATGATCATTATGCCCGTTACGCACGATCAACCAACTAATGGAAAGCGCATCGCTCATCATAACCTGGGACTAACGCTGGATATTGAAAAAGTTTCCCTGGACGAAGTCGTAAAAGCCATCAGGCAGTTGTTAGGCAGCAATGATATAAAAGATAACCTGCATGCCATGCAAAGCAGGTTCCGGAAGGCAGATGAGGAGAACATCGGATTGGCGATCATAGAAAAATTACTGCCGCAGGAAAATATAGCGGTTTAGTTCGTCACATTTTTCGTGGGTCTCGTCCCAGTTTGGCAAAATTGATAACATTTTCAAAAAGATGGCCGTGTTCATATAGTATTATTGAGGAAATATTCAGAACATGAAAGTGAGATGGAGAGAACACGGGATTTTACTGGCTACTTTAATAACGATCGCTTTTATCGCAGGCCTGGTGTTAGACAGCGCTACCATAACACCGGCACAGGTAGAAAATTCTTTTGGCCGTCATTTCAGGGAGCATAGCATCCCTTTCAGTTATAGCAACAATATTCTCTTACCGCTGCTGGGTTACATACTCATTCTTTATATCTGCTATTTGTGGATCAACCTGTTGGTCGTTCCATTTGCAAGAAGAACGGCAGAAAAAAAGAAAGATGGCAATTTCATTGCACGGGTTTCTTTAATAGTTTTCCAGTTCCTTTTAATAGCTTTTATTCTTGCACTCAGTGCAAATGTGGTTACATGGTTTGCTCATCCGTATTATTATAATTACGCAGGCTTTGGACTTGTAGCCTTTTTTGGATACAACGACCGGCCACTATCTAACTTATTTACAGGATTTGACCGCGCTGTGCTTTTCATGGCCTTGTATGCAGTGTATTTATTCCTGCGGGAAGTAATAATACGTAACATTGAAAAGCAGGGACCGGGTAGAAGTTATCGCGTTTCGATCGCCAACCAGGTAACAATTTCCATGGTGATCTTCCTGTGCATTCCAGCCTTCCTGCGTAACCTGGAGATTGTACCAATGGACAATGATTTTCTCCAGGCATACCTTTTTGTTATTCCACCGGTATTTCTTTTATTCATGGTGAACACGTATTACCTGTTCCCGCTGAAAGATAAAAGCATATTCACCGATCCTAAAAATATATTGCTCCTGCTGCTGGCGGTTTTTATTTGCACGGTACCCTTTGTTGCGTTTATGACGCACAAAACAGAAGGCTTCTTTTACACATTGCTGGCAGTTCAGTTGTTTTTTATAACGCCTGTTTCCTGGCTCATCTACCAGCAAAGAAAAGACAGGATATATGAATTGAGAGGCATGGAAAAATCGCTGCTGAAGTCTGAAGCTGACCTTCAGTTCCTTCGTACGCAGATCAATCCGCATTTTTTGTTCAATTCGTTGAACACCTTGTACAGCACAGCGCTGCAAGGGGATTCCATGAATACGGCAGAAGGCATACAAAAGCTGGGAGACATGATGCGTTTCATGCTGCATGAAAATCATCTTGACCGCATCCCGGTCAGCCGCGAGCTGGAATACCTTGAAAACTATATTTCGTTCCAGAAGCTGCGTACTCAGTCATCTCCCAATATTGTTATCGAGCAGCACCTTAACGGAGATTGCGCGCATTCAATAGCGCCTATGATGCTGATCCCGCTGGTAGAAAATGCGTTCAAGCACGGCATTGGTCTGAATGGGAAATCATGGATAAAAATTAAGCTGGGTTGTGATGATAAAAGCCTGAATTTTGAAGTGAGGAACAGCATCCATCCTTTAACGGCCGATGATCCTGAATACGGCAGATCGGGTATCGGCCTGAAGAATATTAAAGACCGTTTGTCATTGTTGTATAAAAACAGGCACCGGTTTGAGTATGGAGAGCAGAACAATGAATTTTTTGCACGACTGAATATTCAGGTATAAATTAACAACTAAAGTAACCATAGCCCGGAAATGTTGAGAGCAATAGCTATAGATGATGAGCCACTGGCGCTGGAAGTGATCAAAAAACTTTCGGAAAAAGTAGTGTTTATGGAATTGGCAGGATGTTTTGTGAATGCCTTTGAAGCAATGGACTTTCTGCAAAAAGAAAAGATAGACCTGATCTTCCTGGATATTAAAATGCCAACCATTTCCGGGATCGAGTTTATAAGATCCGTTCCCAATCCACCGATGGTCATTTTTACTACAGCTTACAGTGAATACGCAGTGCAAAGCTTTGAGCTGGATGCCATCGATTATTTATTAAAGCCTTTTTCACTGCCGCGATTCTTAAAAGCCTGTAATAAAGCACATGACCTGTTGAAAATGAAAAATGGGGTAGTGAGTGAAGAGCCCAGGTCTGTTTTCATAAAAAGCGGCTATGAGAAGGTCAGTATCAACCTGGATGACATACAATATGTAGAGAGCGTGGGCAACTATGTGCAGTTTATAGTGAAAGATAAAAAGATCGTTTCAAGACTTACCATGAATGAAGCGCAGGAACTGCTGCCTGCTGCTGATTTTATAAGGATACACCGTTCTTACATTATATCCCGTAAGAACATTGCAAAAGCAGATAAAAGAAGCGTGTGGATCAAAGATGTTGAGCTGCCTATAGGGCAGGCTTACAGTAAAGAGGTGGAAAAAATAATTAAGTAGTAAACACGGAATGTTAAGGGCGTCTGCGTACTATTTGCGCAGGAAGCACTGTATTGTAATATACCAACGACCAATGATGAAAAAATCAAATACAATGAGCATCAGAAGCATCATAGTTTTTTTAGCGCTGTGTTTTTTTGCCGTTCAGTCATTCTCGCAGGACAGCGTCACTGCTGCACGAACCGGTAATCATTCCATACGTGGAATAATAGCTGATGCAGACAGCGCGGGTAAATTGATCAATTCAAGCATCGTTGTATTGCGTGCGCAGGATTCAATGCTTGTGAAATTTACTTATGCGGGGGCAGATGGAATATTTGCCCTGACTGATCTTCCCGCCGGCAGGTACGTTGTACTTGTTTCTTATCCGAAGTATGCAGATTACGTGGATGTGTTCACACTTGATTCTGCTAATCGAGATCATGATTTCGGCGTTTTAAAGCTCACGCCAAAATCGAAATTATTGCAGGAAGTGATTGTGCAGGGGCGCATAAGTGTTGTTAAGCTTAAAGGAGATACAACAGAATACAACGTGAAGAATTATAAAGTGCAGCCTAATGCAAAAGTGGAAGATCTTTTAAAACAGCTTCCAGGCATACAGGTGGATAGGGAAGGGCGCATTACTGCGCAGGGGCAAGCTGTAAACAAGGTGCTGGTGGATGGTGAAGAATTCTTTGGCGACGATCCCACGCTTGTTACAAAGAATATTCGCGCGGATATGGTAGATAAAGTGCAGGTATACGATAAAAAAAGCGACCAGGCAATCCTCACAGGTATTGATGACGGGCAAAAAGAAAAGACCATCAATCTTAAGATCAAAGAAGATAAGAAGAATGGGTATTTCGGAAAATTAGAAGGAGGCGTTGGAACAGATGGATTTTATGCGGGTCAGGCTTTATACAATTCTTTCAAGGGAAAGCGCAAGTTTTCAGTGTACGGCATTACAGGAAATGATGGCAAAACAGGGCTGGGCTGGCTGGACAATGCAAGATATGCTTCATCAAACGTAGAGATGACGGAGCCGGGAATAATTGTTGACCTGGGCGGAGGCGATGAACTGGAAACATTCGATGGGAGATATAACGGGCAGGGTATTCCCCTGGTACGAAATGGCGGAATGCATTACGATAATAAATGGGATAATGATGGGAAAGCTATCAACCTTAACTACAAGATCGGTTCATTGGGTGTGGATGGAGTGAGTAATATATTATCGCAGAACAATTTGCCGGGTGCAACTATTAATAAGAACACCGAGCAGCTCTTCAATAATTATTTGTTGCGAAATAAGGCGGATGGAACTTACCAATTTCGGATAGATTCTACATCTGACCTTAAACTTATGATCGAAGGAACGCTGAGAAAGTCTGAAACCGATAACGGGTTCTCCTCTTTCAGCACAGATGGTGAAAACAGGTTGCTGAACAGGGAATCCAGGCGAATAGATAATGAAGGCGATCAGAAATTATTCAATGCCCGTGTATATTACCAGAAGAAATTCAGGAAGCCCGGCAGAACACTTTCTGTGAATGTAATAGGCTCAGGCAATGATAATGAGATCAACGGCTTCCTGGACTCAAGGATTGACTTTTATAATCCCACAGGTGCAATAGACAGCACACAGCGTTTTGATCAGTACAAAGTAAACAATACAAAAGGAAATGAGTTGCATGGAAACGCGGCCTGGTCTGAATCTTTATCAAACAATTTTGCGGTTATATTTAATTATGGGCTTGGCGTTAACAGCATCAACTCTGATCGCAATACTTTTAATAAATCAGGTACCAAATACGATCAGCTGGACAGCTTATTCAGCAACAGGTATGAGATAGATCAGTTCTATAACCAGGCCGGCGCTTTCTTTAATTACATGAAGGGTAAATCGCTGTTGAACTTCGGCACAAAGCTGAACCTGGTAAAGTTTAAGCAATTAAATAAGTATAC
>JBAVMD010000343.1:0-2013 GCA_049689695.1 Chitinophagaceae bacterium
GTGGATTGCACATGAAATACGCTGTCTGCGGCCGGCGCCTGGTAGCCAAAATTGAAGTAATTCAGCATTTCTTCAATCCTGATGGCATCCGGGGGCACCGTGGTCTGCATGTTCAGAAAACGCCGCACATTGCTGTAAGATGCCTTATCGATATTGATCGCGAATCCCGTTTCGGGAAATTTCTTTGCGGGAACAAATTCGTTTTCCACCAAAGAGCTGTAGGTTTCACCACCTACCGACCAGCCACGCCAGTCTGCTGACCGAAGGTTCTTGGTAAACGATAATAGCTTCTTCTTTTGCGTGCTGGCTGCGGCTGCCAGTGGCTTAAGGGTGATGTTCTGGTAAACACGGGCATCGAGCTTGCTGCTCTGGGCCTGGTACCCTTCCAGATAAAAGGTAATGGAATCCTTGAGGTTGGTAAGCATGATGCCGAAGCCCCCGGTGCTGCCGGAATAATATACATACCCGTTGGAATGAAGCAGGATTTTTACATTCGACAAGGGGGTATTACGGTCGTCTTTCACTTCCCCCCGGAGGTAATACTGTGAGTGAGCGGACAAACACAACAGAAAGAAGACTATGGCAAGTCCAGTTTTCAACCGATTTCTTTGGTTAAGAATCTAACGTATTGCTTCCCAATAAATTTTACTTGTATACGCCTAATCCATGAAAGCCGTTAGGTCTTATGGCCGAGGTTGTATTGTAATTTACAGTTTTAAATTGGGAAAGAGTACATTTAGAACGATCACGATAGGGATTAAGTTACGGATAAGGGTTATACATTACGATCGTACCTCATAACCCATAACCCCTAACTTTATTCAGCTAGTTTATATATCTCAGGAATATTCCGTCCCAGTCCGTCATAATCCAACCCATAGCCCACCACGAACTTATTGGGAATAGTGAACCCCAGGTAATTGATGTCCAATGGATTAACGGTAGCTTCCGGCTTGTGCAACAGCGCACATATCTTAATGGATGCCGGTTGCTGATGGGTGAGCTGCGGCATGAATTGAGTGAGGGTCTTGCCCGTATCTACAATATCTTCTACTATGATCACATGCCGCTGGTAAATATCGTGGTCCAGCCCAATAGCCGTGAGCACGCGGCCGGTAGATTTGGTGCCTTTGTAAGATGCAAGCTTTATAAAACAGATCTCGGCATCTATGGTGAGTTTTTTAAACAGGTCTGAGGCAAACATAAAAGCCCCGTTCAATACAGCTATAAAAAGCGGGCGCTTACCGGCATAATCATTACTGATCTCCTTTGCCAGCCTGCTTACTTCTTTCAACACCTCTTCTGCAGTAAGATATGGTTCAAAGTTCTTGTCGTGAACGCGAATAACAGACATGAATCAGTTTTTGTAGATGATCAGCTCCTGGCCGGTTCTCAGGTCGTACCGGTCTAAATTATTCCATTGCATCAACTTTTCAACAGGGACACCATATTTTTTTGAGATCGCGTATAAAGTTTCTTTTGTTTGCACCACATGCGTAGTATAATTATTCTCGAGAGAAACCGTCTTTACGATGGAGGCCGGCGGCGCAGTCTTTTTTACTTCGGAGGCAAGAAGCGGGCGGCCGGGCGCATTTTCTTTCAGGTAGAGCTTCTCTCCTTCTGCAGGCTGCATACCATTGCTGAGATGATTGTATTCTAACAGGTTTTCAAGTCTTATGCCTTGCAACTGGCTAATGTCGTACACGGTTTCATTTGCCTGTACTGTGTAAAATTCCTGGCTGCCTCTTTTGCGTTTGCGCTGCAGGTAAAGCAACTGGCCTTTTGCAAGCACGTTTTCTTCTTTCAGATCATTAAAGTCCAGAAGGCGCTTGATGGGCACTTCGTATTGTTCTGCAAGGGCCAGCAATGAGCTGCCGCTTTTCGCATATATAACTTTGGTATCGTTGATCTTGAATTCGCCCTGCGGATAATCGGGTTCCGGTTGTACCGCAATTGCTTTTTCAGCAGGACCTGTAGTGTTTTCCAACTTCACATCTTCGGGCAGCACAACGG
>JBAVMD010000344.1:0-13075 GCA_049689695.1 Chitinophagaceae bacterium
TTTCTACCCTGCGCAGAAAATAAGTTCCCGAAGCGCCGAAGCTGTTTCGGTCATTGATATTGTAATCAAATCCCAGGTTAACGATGTTAGATCTTGGGCGATTGAAAGAATAACCTGTTTGATTGAAATAACCCAATACAGACTGCGTGGAAGAATCTGTATAAGTGCGATCTACATTGCTGAAACGCCTGCGTACTTCCTGCCGGAAACTATAGCTACCAAACAGGTTGAATTTGCCCGGTTTATAGTTTAGACTGATGTTGGTATTGTAGCGATTACGGTTGCCGGCATTTGCAGTAATTGATCCATTGAAACCGTTCCTGATATTTTTTTTAAGCACGATGTTAATAATGCCCGATGTGCCATCAGGACGATAACGGGCGGATGGGTTCGTAATCACTTCAATACGCTCAATTGAGTTGGCAGGCAATTGCTGCAATATCTCGGCGCGACTGCGGCCCATGAGCGTAGAAGGTTTGCCATTGATAAGTATCATTACATCACCCGAACCGCGGAGGTTTACATTTCCATCGATGTCTACTTCAACGGAAGGAATGTTTTTTAGAATATCAGAAACAGAACCTGCGCGGCTCATGATGTCCTGCTCTACATTGTACACTTTCCGGTCGATAGCGGTATTGAGGGTAGCTCTTTTTCCAACAACCGTTACATCGGTAAGGCTTTTTGCATCGTTCACAAGCTGTATAGGGGCTACTATGTGTTGAGGAGTGTTTGCATCAATAGTAAATGAAGAAGTCTGAATGAAGCCAAAGCCTATGAAGCTGCATCGAACTATATAAGTACCTGGCTGCACTTTTTCTATAAGGAATTTTCCTTTTTTATCCGTGACGGTCCCTGTTTCGGTGCTGTCAGGCAATTGAACCAATAATATGCTTGCGAACTCTACAGGGCGCCCTGAAACCTTATCTGTGACTGTTCCGCTTACGCTTATCTGCGCAAACAGGCTGTTACAAAGCATAAAAATAACAAGCGTGATCAGGGTTCTTTTCATTGATTTCAAAGTTAGGGCAATAGGGGGCAAAACGGAACGCGGATCATTATGATCTGTTAGGATTTATTAAGATCAGTTGCTGTATTTACTTAACCACTCAACACTATCAAGAACAAATCTTAATAAATCCTAACAGATCATGATAATCCGCGTTCCCTCTCGCTTTTATACTAATCTTTTCACCGCTTCATAATATCGCTGATACCCCTTTTCATCAACCGAAAGAAAAAGATAAGGATCAATAAGTTCAAGCTCCATTAAATAAAATGCTCCTTCAATCACTAATCCATCCACCCTGGCATACAAACACCCTTTCGCAAATTTATCTACATGCTCTTGTGCGGTCTTCAAAACCGCAGGCGCAGGCGTGCGCCCACTTAACACCGCCCCGAATTGCGGTTGGCTGCGGAAATCGCCATCGGCAGGCGTCTTCACCAATGCATGGCTGAACTGTCCGCCAAAGAAGATCATCGACCATTCGCCTTCTTCATTAATGCGCGACAGAAAAGGCTGCACCATCATGGCTTCGTGTTGCAGAAGGCTGTTGATGGTTTCCACCGCCGCCATCTTATCTTGCGTTATTACAAAAGTATTTTTCGATGCGCCGCTGATGCAAGGCTTTACCACAAGCTTGCCCGTATTGAACGATGTAAAATGTTTTGCAGGTTCAAACCGTTCGCCTTTTTCAATGAAGGCGGTCTCAATCACTTTCAGCCCTGCACCGGCAATATCATTCAGGTAATGCTTGTCGCTGTTCCATAGAACAATGTCGGCCGGGTTAAGTAATTGAATGTTCAGGCTCACGATCTTATCAAGCCACTGCTTGAACTGGTTCATTTTTTCAACATAATCCCAGGGAGATTTGAGAATGATGCATTGATATTGTTCCCAGTCAACTGCCTTATCTGCCCAGGCCTCCTTGTGCGCATCGAAACCTTTTTGCTGCAGGTATTCAAGCACGGAGTTGTGCTCCACATCCGCAAAGGAGTATTCACCATCAGATTCATACACTATATAAGCTAACTTCATTCCCTGTTTTTTGCAAGAACAAAAGTAGCTGTAAATAGTATTCGAGAGGCTTCGCCTTTTTTAAGGTCAGAGAGGTTGTGCTTAAAAAAGGCGAAGCCTCTTTGCGCCTCCGCGTCCTCCTTTGCGTCTTTGCGTGAAATCTTCAAAAAAATCGCTCATCAATAATTTCCCTCGCCCGCACAAACCTTTCCTCCCAACTCCCGCCCACCACAACATAATTTATACCTGCCTTATCCAATTGCCGCCGGTGATACCCGCTTAAATTATTCCTTTCTTCTGGCAAAATCCTTGTTCCATCCTGCACAAACGCACAATCTGTATCCAGGAAAATATGCAAATCAAATTGATTCGCCTCTTCTATCCAATTAGCTACTTCAAGCTCTTTATTGAAAAGATATTGCGAATAAGATTTAGTGATGTTCACATCCGTATCGCAGAACAACAACTTGTTTGCATGCTTTAGTTTTTCCTTAATGACGATAGCATGCCGCTTTGCGATCTCGTGCAATTCTTCAAACCCAACATCTTCTGTTTTACCAATGATCTCTCTCGCCATCTCAGGAACAAAAGCAGTATTGTAGTGATGTGCAAGTCGCTCCGCCAACAGTGATTTTCCTGTAGACTCTGAACCGGAAATGCAGATCTTTTTTACAAACCATGGTCGCGCAGCCGGCGCAATAAAACCCCAGTGCATGAAAGGATCGCCAAGAATAGCAGAAGCAGAAACAGGCACTGCAAGCCTTTGTTGGTCAAATATTTTGTGTTCAATATGTAAAAATTCCGCCACGTATTCTCCATAAGGTTCAGAAGAAAAAAATACATCTATGCCTGGAAATGTATTTTGAATATAATCCGACCACAATGCGGCAGATTGTTTTGAGGAAACAGAAGTGGATGGCAATTCTTTCTCGTTATACTCAGCCAGCTCAATCCGTACGCGGCTGTTAGCATCAAAGGTTTGATGAAGCCATTCTTTACGTACGGTTCCGGGGATTGTTTCATTTTCATTTGTGCAAAGAAGCAGTACCAGTTCATCGCAATGTTGCAGGCCAAACTCTACCAGCGCGATATGTCCATTATGCAGGGGCATGAACTTGCCCAGCACCAATCCCTTCCTTATTTTTTCTTTTACTTGCATATTACCAATTCAGCTTGGCCCCAATGTAAAAATTAAATGGTGCCTGTACGAAGTAACCGGGCTGTCCACTTGCAGTGATCAATCCATTGGTATAGTAGCGCCTGTTGGTAATATTATTCACCACCGCAAAAAATGCAAGGCTGCGCACCTGCCAGCTTGCATCGCAGTTCACTATAAAATGCGAAGGGAGCGTGGCGGTATTGGCATAATCAATATATGATCTGCTTTGATACCGCAAGCCAATGCCGGCCTGCCATAAAGGCCTGATCAATCTTACCTCCTGGTTGCTGATAAAAGAAGGCGTAAGCACAGGTTGAAGTTTTATATCTTCTTCCCTGATCCTGTTGAAAGAAAATGAAGATTGATTTTTTATTTGTAATCCCCCACTGAACCGGTACAGGCCATCCAGTTCAATCCCGCTTCTGAAACTGCTGGCAACACTGCTGTGCAGGGGAACGCCGGTTGGCCCGATTTGCCCGTTCAATGTTATTTCGTTCCGGAACCGCATGTAATACATATTGGCATGTACAAATCCCTTCTTAAAAAAACGTTTTATTCCCCACTCATGATCTGACCCACGTTCCGGCTTAAGAGGATTGAACAAAAGGTTTCCGTTATTGTCTTTTGTAAGATCATCACTTCCCATGAACAGATCATTGCGTGTGGGCTCCCGGCTTATTTGCCCGAATGAATAATAGAGATGGAAATTGCTGTTCACTTCGTAACTAATACCTACAGTATGATTTAGAAAGTTCCAGTATTGCCCGGGCATAGTTTCATTTCCTTTATAAGTGAAACTGCTGTGCCGGTATTGCACATCTGCAAGCAAATTCCATTTGTTTACGGTAAAAATGGCTTTGGTGAACAGGTTGCCTTCATTCCGGTATCCTGTATTAGTGTATAGTTTTCCCACAGACCGTTCACTTCCTGTATGTCTTCTTTGGTAAAGTTGCGCCTGCATGCCACTGTACCATTTAACATGCTTTGTTGAATAGCTGTGATAAGAGAAAAGACCGGTGAAATGTGATCTGAATGCATAGTTATACAACTCGCTGTTAGCCGGCATTCCCAGGAAATTATTCAGGTCGAAATCATAGTTGCCATTCAGGTAATTATAAAATATGCCGCTGTGCAACTGGTGCTTTGTATTAAGTTGCCATTCATGATGCAGCTGCAGGTGCGCCTGCTGAAAAGCATCCGATTCGTTTTTGCTGTTGGCATTAAAAGCGCTGTTCTTAACGATGCTGTCCATAGGTGCGCCGATCCAGGCAAGCTGATTTTTTTGATAACCCAAAAAGCTTACCGCATATATTTTATGACGATCGCCCCAGTAACCTGCATTTACAAAAGCGCTTCCTGAAGTGTTGGCTGAATGATCTTTATAGCCGTCTGAATGCAAATGTGAAGCGCTCGCATATATACCTGTATTGTTTTTGATGCCTGAATTGAATGCGCCATGCGCGCGATAAGTATTGAACGAACCATAGCCGGCCGACAATTCACGCGCCGCACTGTCCCTGAAAGGCAGCGATTCAATATACAGGCTGCCGCCGTAAGCCGCCACACCGTTCTTTGAATATCCCATGCCGCGCTGTATTTGTATGGATGAAACTGAAGACAGCAGGTCAGGATAATTTGAAAAATACACGCCCTGGTCCTCGGGTTCATTCAATGGAACACCATTCAGGCTCATATTGATCCGCGTTTGGTCTATGCCGCGTATCCTGAAATAAGAATAGCCATTGCCGCTTCCGGCATCGCTGTAAAAACTAACAGAAGGAGTTTGTGCAAGAATGAGCGAAGGCTCTTGTCCGTGATGCTTTCTTTCAATCTCCTGGCGCGAAACACGGCTGATGGTGAGGGGCGAGGTAACTGAAGACTGAAACGGAGAAGACACTATTACTTCGGGCAGAAAAACTGAGCTATCGGTTTTTTGTTGCGCTCCAAGCGAAGCCGCAGCCAGCATGCAGGCAACTGTGCAAATTGCTTTCATAAAAAAGGATGTTGCGTTCTTTAACCGTTCATCCGTACACAAAAGTAGACCGGGTATTTGGATTATACAAATTTTGCGTAAAAAATACGCAAAATCAATAAAACCTAAATTTCAAAATGAATTCCTTCTTTTTCCAACTCTTTATATCGCTTCTTATTAAATTGATACATTTTGCTGGGACGTCCCTTTCCCGATGTCCTTGCAAGCTCATTTGTTTCTGTCAATATACCCAGGGCAAGCATTTTCTTGGAGAAATTGCGCCTGTCTATGTCACGGTCAAGCAAGGTGATATAAAGATGTTCGAGATCTGCAAAGGGGAACTTTCTGTCGAGCAATTCAAACCCGATAGGTTGGTAGCGGATCTTGGCGCGCACTCTTTCAATTGCAGTGTTCAGGATCTGACTGTGGTCGAACGCCAGCGTCGGCAGGGATTTGATATTGAACCATTCCGCATGCTCGGCATCCGTACTTGCTTTAAGTTCCATGAACCTGGCGGATTTTACCAGCGCGAAATAAGCTACGGAGATCACACGTTGCCTTGGGTCCCGGCCAGGCTCCCCAAACGTGTACAATTGCTCCAGGTAATTCACCGCAATGCCTGTTTCTTCCTGCAACTCTCTTCGCACAGCTTCTTCAAGCGATTCATCTGCCATTACAAATCCCCCCGGTATGGCCCATGCATCCTTAAAAGGCGCATATTTTCGCTGGATGAGCAGTACCGATACACCTTCGTTCTTTGAATAGCCAAATACGATGGCGTCTACTGCAACTTTTATTGCTGTTTGTTGGGGCATTGCGAACGCAATATAAAGCATTGGATTATTGGAGCCATCCCTTTGTAATACAGGCTGCAAGCAGCTTTGATACGGAGAAATACCTATCTTCGCCGCTTGAACTAATGCTGTGAGGAAAGTAGCTACCATATTATTGCTTTTTGTGATGTTCATTAACCAGGTGGGCTATTATTTTCTCTGCAATTACCAGCAATACCAGGTAAGACAGCAAATGAAGCGGGAACTGCTTGCTAACCTTCCCGAAGCTCAGTTGGACATCGTAATAGTCGAGGATAGTGAAAAGCCAATACTATGGGAAGAAGAAGGCCGGGAATTCTATCTCGGCGATGAAATGTACGATGTTGTGCGGCAGGAAAAGAAGAATGGCAAGACCTATATCTATTGCATCAACGATAAAAAAGAAAAGCAACTGCTGGATCATCTTGTAAAAGTGA
Source organism: Chitinophagaceae bacterium (assembly GCA_049689695.1). GTDB lineage: Bacteria > Bacteroidota > Bacteroidia > Chitinophagales > Chitinophagaceae > DASPKM01. The sequence continues at coordinate 6,401 of JBAVMD010000344.1, forward strand.
TCAAGGCTGGTCGCGATACCCGCAAACGCTCAGGCAAGAATGTTGTAAAATACCAGGTGGTAGACTTCGAGCCGCCGCGGATTGAATCTTTCCCTCACATATCTTTCTTTCAGAAACCGCAGTATGCCTGCTTCAGCGCGCATTTGCTTACGTACGACGAAGAGATAAAAGGTCCGCCTCCAAGGATTTCATGATCTGATTTATTTTTTTTATTGACACAGCTATGCTGCACACGCAGTGTACCTGCTATTATTTCATTTACATCAGGTATCTGGTGAAACCAATCGATCATGAAACGAATTATAATACCCATCCTTCTATTATTGACTATTTCATTAACCAGCTCGGCGCAAAATACATTAAGAGGAAAAGTAACAGATGCTGTTACCAATAAACCATTGTCCGGCGCCTCTGTTTCTTTTGGAAAGAACAGTGGCATTGTTACAGATAAAGACGGCATGTTCTCCATCGACTGCGGTAAGGCATCGAGGATAACTGTTTCTTATGTAGGTTATGAAAACTATCAGCAGATCATCAGGAACTGCAATGAAGAACTGAATATTTCACTGGCGCCTGCAGGCCGTTCGCTTGAGCAGGTAGAGATCAGCGCTACCACTAACCTCAACAAATCGATCCTCTATCAGCCAATGTCTATCGCCAAGATCACAGCACCGGAGCTCAGGCGCGGCACAGGCTTGTTCCTGGATGATGCCATTCAAACGAATGCGCCAGGTGTGAGCATGAACAGGAGAAGCGTATCGGGCGGACAACAATTGAACATAAGAGGCTACGGCAACGGCTCGAGAGGTACAAGAGGTATCAGCAGCAATTTCGACGGGCAGGGTTATAAGGTTTACCTGAACGGTATTCCCGTAACAGATGCAGAAGGCATTACTACTTTTGATGACATCGATTTTGCTTCCATCGGCAACGTGGAAATAACAAAAGGCCCGGCCGGTACGCTGTACGGGCTTGCCATTGCAGGAGCTGTTAATCTGAGTACTATTAAGCCAGAAAAAGGTAAAACTTCTATAGGGCAGGAAGTATTGGTAGGAAGCTACGGTCTGCGCCGCTATACTACTCAGTTCCAGATGGGTAAAGACCGCTCTGCTATACTGATGAATTACGGTCATCAGAAGACCGATGGCTATACCATCCACAACAAATCGAAAAAAGATTTCTTCAACTTTGTTGGAGATTTTACACCCAACGAAAAACAAAGCATCAGCACTTATGCGGGATACAGCAACAGTTATGATGAACGCTTTGGCGAGCTTACGCTCACACAATGGGACAATAATGATTACTCAGGCAATCCTGAATACATCAAAAGAAATGCGCACAGCAATGTGATCACTTTTAGAGCGGGTGTTGGTCATACTTATAATTTCAGCAAGAGCATTTCTAATACAACCACCGTGTTTGGAACAGGATTTACCAGCAATGCGAGCAGCGCCGGTGGATGGACGGATAAGAACACGATCAACTACGGGCTGCGCTCAACTTTCGATACGAAATTCGCTTTAGGTAACAGCACCCTGAGTGGAATTACAGGAGTTGAAACACAGCGCCAGGATGCGCAGGTGATCGGTTACAGCATGAAGCAGAACCCTTCTGATAACAGCACAACCTGGGTATACGGAACAAGCCCTTACTGGGTGATCAATACCGCCACTTCAAATCTTGTAAGTGTAAGCAAGACCAGTTCTTTGTTCACGCAATGGACGCTGGGTCTGATGCACGACCTCTCTGTTACAGCAGGCATTGGCGTAAGCAATATGAAGATCGAGTTGAACGACCGTTTCAATTCTGAGCTTACTACACGGCCTTCATTCTTCGAGAAAAATTATACCGGTCTGGTGTCTCCTCATGTTGCCATCAACAAGGTATTCAGCAAACAGTTCTCTGTGTATGCTTCTTACAGCAAAGCGTACAAAGCACCTGTAAGCTCTTATTTTTATATTACGACACCGGCTGTTACTACTCCCGCCACGCCTGCAACCGGCAGGGTGAACGAAGTATTGAAACCTGAAATAGGCAACCAGTTTGAAGTAGGTACAAAAGGGCAGTTGTTGAATAACAGGCTTACTTATGAGCTCACTTATTTCAATGCGGAGTTCTCTAATAAAATGACCGCAATAGCTGTGCAATCACCTGCAAATCCAAACACCACTTTGTATTCTTATATGGTGAATGGCGGCAAACAGGAGCACAGCGGAGTGGAAGCATTGGTACGATTCACTGCTTTACAATCGGGCACAGGTTTCTTCAGAACAATTCGTCCGTTCGGTAATCTTGCTTATTCAGATTTTCAGTATGGCGATTTCAAAATACAAAAATCCGTGGTTTTAACGGAAGACTACAGCAACAAGACAGTGGCAGGTGTTCCTAAATACACAGCCAACCTGGGTGTGGATGTAATGATGAAGTATGGTTTGTATGCAAGTGTATATTACAACTACAGGGATAAAGTTGCCATCACATCTCTCAATGATTATTGGGCAACCAGCTACAACCTGCTGAATGCAAAGTTGGGTATAGAGGTTAGCCTGGGCAATCATTTTGACCTCAACGCTTACGTAGGAGGCACCAATCTTACCAATACAAGGTATTATATGATGGTGTTTGTGAATCAGTTGCCGGATGCATACATTCCGGCGCCGAGAAACGCAAACCTCTTTGGTGGGTTGAACCTGAAATACAACTTCTGATCATTAAAAGGAGGCAGTTGAAAAGCTGCCTCTTTTTTTTATAAATTGAAAAATGAAAAGAGCAATTTTTATCATCAGCGTGCTCGCCGCGCTGGTATCCTGCGGCCGCTTTGGTAACGAAGAAACCGGCGGCAAAAAAGATCAGCGCATTGTTTGTTTGTCCAAGCACCTTACAGAAATGTTGTTTGCCCTGGGCAAGGGACATAACATTGTAGCGGTAGATCTCAGCAGCACTTACCCTGACAGCGCAAAATTATTAAAGACAGTAGGCTATCATCGTGCATTGAGCCCCGAGAGCATTATTGCCATGAACCCCGACCTTGTGATTCACAGCAACGACATTGGTCCGGCAAACGTATTGCCGCAGATCACCAATGCGGGATTGAATATTAAAGTATTTGGCGGAGCTAATACTATCGACAGCGCTAAGATATTGTTGAAAGACCTGGGGCAATATTTCGGAGAAGAAGCAAAGGCGGATGCCATCGCTAAAAAGATGGATGCAGACATTGCGATTGCAACGGACTCCCTGAAAGCATTGCGCATGACCGATACGCCCAGTGTAATGATCATTCATTTTGGCAGAGCTAACAACGTATATTTTGTAATGAGTGGGAGAAAAGGCGTGGGTGATAAAATGATCGCGCTTGCCGGGGGCAAAACTGCCACGTATGATGCAAAAGGTGCGAGGCAGCTCAGCGCCGAAGCAGTTGCCGCTGCAAATCCCGACATTATCATTGCTACTGATTATGGTTACGATCAGATGGGCAATATGGATAAGTTCATTAGTGGCGTGCCGGGTGTTGCCTTGACCAACGCAGGCAAGAACAAGCGCATTGTGCGTTTTGAGGAACACGATCTCATCTATTTTGGCCCGCGTACAGGTGAGAATATAATTAAATTGATGAAACTCTTACATCCCGATAGTGTTCAGACAAAATAAATTCTTATTTCCAGTACTGATCGTATTGCTGGTAATTGTGTTGCTGTGTGCAATTGCATTCGGCGCAGTAAGCATATTGCCGGCAGAGATGTTCTCCTCCATCAAACATTTTTTACAGGGACAAAAGCCTGCAAATATTTATGAGGGTGTTTTCATCCAATTAAGATTACCACGTGTATTGCTTTGCGCCATTACAGGCGCCATACTGGCCGTGAGCGGTGTGCTGATGCAGGGATTATTCCGCAACCCGATTGTTGAACCGGGCCTCATAGGGACCAGTGCAGGCGCAGCTTTTGGTGCGTCAATTGTATTTGTGCTGGCGGCAAACATGAGCGTGCGCATAAAAGAAATAGCAGGGCCTGTGCTGGTGCCACTCTTTGCATTTGGAGGCGCTTTGCTGGCAACTTATGTAGTGTATTCACTGGCGAAGAATGCAAAGCGTGTTTCCATCATTTCATTATTGCTGATCGGGATTGCCGTAAACGCAGTTGGATTAAGCGGCACTGGCTTTATGAGTTACATTGCCCGCGACCCCCAGGCGAGAAGCATCACATTCTGGAACCTCGGAACATTTTCAGGCGCATCGTGGTTGCAGGTAGGCATAGTGGGAACAGTGGCGGGGATCATTTTCGTGATTGCCTTGCGTTATGCAAAGCAATTGAATGTACTGTTGCTGGGAGAGGAAGAAGCTGGTTATTTAGGTGTTGATACAAACAGGCTGAAAACAAGAGTTATGCTGCTGAACACCGCAATGGTATCTGTTGCCACAGCTTTTGTGGGCGTGATCAGTTTTATGGGATTGATAGTGCCGCATGTGTTGCGTTTGTTGATGGGCAGCGACAACAAAAGATTGTTGCCGGCTTCTATGATCGCAGGCGCTTTGTTGCTTACACTGGCAGATATGGGCGCAAGGTTGCTGCTGGCGCCTGCTGAAATACCTATCGGCATCATTACATCACTTGTAGGCGCGCCTATATTTATCATACTTCTGAAGAAGTTCAACATCCTTCAGCAAAAAGAAGGCGGTTATGCTTAGAACAAAGGATGTAGCATACAGCATAGGCAGTAAGCAGATACTGAAAGGAATCACGCTTGATTTTACCGCGGGAGAGTTTGCCATGATATTAGGACCGAATGGCTCCGGTAAATCCACGTACCTGAAAATATTCAGTGGTGAAATAAATAAGTTCGAAGGCGAGGTATGGTATGATGAGAAACCGATCAACGCCATTCAAAAAGAACAACTTTCTACCTGCCGTGCGGTAATGAGCCAGCAAACAGAACTGAGCTTTCCGTTAACAGTTGAAGAAGTAGTAATGATGGGACGATATCCGCATTTCAGTTTCAACCCCAATAAAAAAGACATTGCTATTTGTGATGAGGTGATTGTGCGCATGAACCTTGAAACATTTCGCGAAAGAAATTACACCACGCTCAGCGGAGGTGAGAAACAGCGCGTACAATATGCACGCGTGCTTGCACAGATCTGGGAGAACCCTTCGCAGGGTAATCGCTATCTTTTCTTAGATGAACCACTGAATAATTTAGACATTGCCTACCAGCAGGATTTTCTTGCCATGGCAAGAGTGCTTAAAAATGAAAATACAGTGCTGGTTGCCGTGATGCACGATATCAATCTTGCAATTCAATATGCTGATAAGCTGGTGTTTTTTAAAGAAGGAGCTATGGTTGCAAGCGGCAGGCCAAAAGAATTAGTGAATGCGACCTTGCTAAAGGATGTGTTTGATGTAAAGACGACAGTGATAGATAACCCAGTAAATGGTGAACCATTAGTAGTGTTTGGGTAAAGATTTCACGCAAAGACCCAAAGGAAGACGCAGGGACGCAAAGGGAAAACCTCTCTTTGCGTCCCTGCGTCTTTGCGTGAAACCCTCATAATTGCCGCAATAAGCCCCAAAAATGTCGCATTTACACCGCTTTTAAACGCTCAACCCGAAGTAAGTTTGTTTTGTCAAATTGCTCACTCAAAAAAACAAGAAAATGCAAAAGATCACACCATTCCTGTGGTTCGATAACAATGCCGAAGAAGCAATAAATTTATACACCTCAGTCTTCAAGGATGCTAAGGTTACGAACATGGCACGCTATGGCAAAGAAGGCCCCGGACCTGAAGGAACGGTAATGACGGCCTCTTTCGTTTTGAACGGACAGGAGTTCATTGCCCTGAACGGAGGCCCGCATTTTAAATTTACTGAAGCCGTATCTTTTGTAATAAATTGTGAAGACCAGGAAGAAGTAGATCATTACTGGGACAGGCTTTCGGAAGGCGGATCGATACAGCAATGCGGCTGGCTTAAAGATAAGTTCGGTTTATCATGGCAGGTAGTTCCTACCATCTTATCAAAATTACTCAGTGATAAAGACCGCCAGAAAGCAGGAAGAGTGATGCAGGCTATGCTTAGAATGAAGAAAATTGACATAAAGACTTTGCAGGAAGCTGCTGAAGGGAAGGAGGCAGTGTCACTATAAGCGAACCTCAATAATTAATAATTAATTATTTATTATTGATTATTCTATTTGTTTGAATCTTACTTTTTTCACTTCTAATAATCAATTTATGCAAAAACGTCAATTTAAAGTCGTCATCGATGCTCCGCGTGAGAAGGTATGGAGCACGCTGTGGAATGATGCAACCTACCGGGAATGGACATCTGTTTTCCATGAAGGTTCAAATGCTCAATCTGATTGGAAAAAAGGCAGCAAGATATTATTCGTTGATAACGAAGGCTCTGGTATGGTATCTCAAATTGAAGATCTCGTTCCTAACGAGTTCATGTCTTTTAAACACCTGGGTGAAGTAAAAGGAAACGTAGAAGATACTACCAGCGATAAAATAAAGGAATGGGCAGGCGCGCATGAAAATTATACGTTGAAAGACCGGGATGGAAAAACAGAGCTTACAGTTGACATGGATATTAATGATGAGTTCTGGGATTATTTCAAGGATACATTTCCCAAGGCCATGAATAAAGTAAAAGAGATATCTGAGAGAAGTGGAGT
>JBAVMD010000345.1:0-9309 GCA_049689695.1 Chitinophagaceae bacterium
AAGGAAGACGCAAGGACGCTAAGAGAGGTTTCGCCTTTTTCTCCGCAAGAACCCGGATTTAAAAAAGGCGAAGCCTCTTTGCGCCTCCGCGTCTTCCTTTGCGTCTTTGCGTGAAACCTCTCAAAAACTATCTGTTTATTTCAATTATTACTGGCCCCAACAAACCCGCCGGCAACAATGGTTTATTTTCTAACCTATATGGCGCAATAGTATTAGTAACTCGTTTATCCTCCGGCAACCTATGATCTCCGATCAACCGATTGGCCCAGGTGTTTGACACTTCGATTTTGATAAAATTGTTCCCCTGACGCAAGGCTTTAGTAATATCTACCCTGTAAGGAGGCGTCCATGCAACACCGCAAGAAACACCATTTACATAAACCTCCGCAATATTGGCCACATCTCCTACATTCATTAATACCTGTGCGTTTTTCGCAGCATTGTTCCAGTTAAAATCGGTTGAATAGACCGCGGTTCCGGAATAATACCGGATCATGCTATCAATATGCCGGCTCCAATCTGTAAGTTCAGAAAATACTACAGGCCTTGCAGGACCTCCGTAAGCAGTATCAAATTGTACACTCCATGGTCCTGTAAGCGCAACAGATTGCGTTGGCCTGGATGTTACCGGTTTACTGACTGTATTGCTTACCTGCTGTTGAAACACAATGAAGCAGGAAGCATTCGCTTCAAGCGACATCGATACAATCGTTCGCCCATTTTTTATGCGCCAAGAAGCAGCTTGCTTAATACTGCCATCAACAGGGTCCCATATTTCCGGCAGTTTGCCGTTTACCCTCAATGATAATTCAATGTCTCTGCGCCTGTTCTCCTGGTTCGAAATAAAATAAATATCAAAACCTTGTCCTGCACGATGTGTCCACGCAATGTTTTGGGCCCTGCTCCCTGTAGCATCACTGCTTATCACATCCGGCTCAATACCGAGCGAACTAAAAGAAGAGGATTCATAAGGGCCGAACATTATTTTGCCCTTTCCAACTGTTAGTGGTGAAAGAAAATGACCATTAAAAATGATCGTTGCTCCCTGCATGGTAAGTTCCACTATACGTGATTGCAACTCTTTCGATATTTTACCTCCATTAGGCGACATTTTATGCGCACCGGGAAATACCAGCAGTTTGTAACTGGCTCCTGTAGAAAGCTCGATCTTGCCGTCGCGTACTTTCGATAAATTCATCAACGCATCTTCATTATATAAATCATAAGCGTAGCCGCGCAATGGGTCGATCCAATTTTCAGGATCGGCCATGTTTGCGGAATGATTAACGCCTGCAGGCAGTTGACGCTGTGGCTGCCCATCATTGCTCAGTCTTCTTCTCTCCTGCTCTACTACTTCTTTTCCAAAAATACCCGGCAGCACTGGCACCAATCTATCAGGAAGTATTGAACGCCTTGGAAGATCTTCTCCTGTGAAAACGGCAATGTCAACAACAGGTTTTCCTGATTGAAGCAAGGCCTGGCAACGGCTTACATATTCAACCCATGCCCTGCCCTGTTTCCACCAGGTTTGATCCCGCTGAAAATACAGCCCTATCGCGTCCAGCGTCATGCCGGGCTTGCGATCCATCCATGGATTGTGCATGAACACATGAAACGACAAGCGGTTGATTCCTGCAGCAAAATTTCTATCGCCCAAAGTTTTTAACATGCCCGGATGCTCATCCCAAGCCATGCGGAGCTCTGTAAAGCCTTCAGCCTGGACAATCTGTTTGCCATAAATATGTGCGCCGGAAATAGCATCGAGCATGTCGTTCGGCTTGTCATGCGTTGGGCTGCGAAGCCAGAACTCTCCCATGGGAAAGTCTACATTTTTATAATGCAGCATGCCATCGCTCACCATCGTAGGGGCTACACTTTCTGCACTGAAAAAAAATCCTTGCTTATGCGCGAGTTGTTTCAGCGGTACATAAAAATTATCGTTTACCAATTCAGCAATGGTTTTTCTAACATCCAGCAGGAATCGCTCAGATGTTTCAACATCCTGCACGGGAACCCCGGCCATTACCGGCAAGTATTGCAACACATCGTATCTCCTTCTCTTTCTGAATTCATCACGAAATGTAACTGACCAGTTCTGGCTGCCGCACTCCCAACTGTCTACATGCAATAACTTCAATACATCTTTTGCAGCAGGGCCAATTTGTCTCACTGTTTCACCAAACCATTTATCGTATTGCAGCGTGACTGCAACCGGATTGAACTTATCACACTCCAACCCTTTGCCGCCGCCTGCAGTTTCATTTTTATGGCCTGTTGATGTATGCCCCATCCTCAGAATGGTCCAGTTGCCTGGAGGCGCATTCCATACAAGGCGTCCATTTTTATCCAGTTTATCACTCAGGTTGATGATATTTTTTAAAGGCACACAAATGCTGTCAGGAATTTCCTCTGCGGTGGCAGCCCTGCTGATGCGCCATACTTCACCACTCTTTCCTTCGAATTGATGAATGCGCGGCGCAGAAGACAATTCAATTCCTGTAAGCCTCAGTGATGGCTTCCATTTGGCAGCGTCAAGGTCTTCTGCCCCCGGCTCTGTGCCTGTTTTATCGAAAACAAAACGGAAAAATTTTGCGGAGGCAGCAGGTATCGAATGCGTGTAACTGGCGTCCCAATCCTGCCATCCATGGCGTGGAGGTTCCAATCTTCCGATCTCTTTGAATGATTGCCCGTCGTCACTCACCTGTATAATAAGCCGGTTCGATTGATAATTATTACGGCTATGGATAGTGATCGTTCGGCAGGTGAAAGGCTCATCAAATCCGTATTGTATCCAGCATTGTTCATCGCATCCAAAAGTTTTTTTGTTTCCGGGCTGCGCTAATAATTGCGCAGCAGAATCTGGCTTGCTGCTGGTAATACGCGGATTGGTGGTAAGTGTTGATATCGCTGTGTTGCCTGCTGATGGATATGCAAAAACGGCAATGTCTTTATAATAACCTTCGAGCGTTTCCGGTTGCGGGAGGCTATCGTTGAATAGTTTGCCGCCTGTAATGGTGGTTTGAGACCATACTATTTTTTGCATCGATAGATCAGGGCTGATCCACGGGCCTCCGGCAAGGGCAAAGCCATCGCTTAAGTGAATTCCGAATTTGATATTGTATCTTTTTGCTTCCCCTGCTGCAAATCTTATCATGTCCCACCAGGCCGGAGTTAGTTGAACGGTAGCTGGTTGATACAATGGTGGTTCCGTTGGGCCTTTGATGGGCATGAGATAGGCGCCGGCGATGCCAGCCTGGCGCATTGCTTTAAGGTCTGCGGTTATGCCTTCGCGTGATACGCTGGCTTGCATCCAGTACCAGAATACCCAGGGTTTTGCGGATTCGGGAGGTGAGAGAAATATTTTTTTTAGATCTGTTTGTTGACCAATAGATGGTAAGCAAGCGAAAGCCGATAGCAATACGAAGAAGATTTCACGCAAAGGCGCAAAGGAAGACGCGAAGGCGCTAAGATTGAAGAATCCTTTGCGGCTTTGCGTGAAACCCTCTGCGCCCCCTCTGCTTCTCTTGTTCTCTGCGGTTGGCTTCATTTAAAATATATTTAGAACTTAATTTTTTTCAAAACATCCTCCAGGCTTTTTTTCCCATTAGCAAATGGTAAGATATAAAAGGAATATTTATATGGAACGGCAGGTATCTGATATTTATCCAACGGTGCGGCCACATCGCTCCAGCTATCATTCCCTCCAACACCCATTTGTATAAGATCAATATTCAAAGTAATATAACCGGCATCTTTCAGCTTATTCGTATGCTTTGCATTTTCTATATTTTCCTGGGTATAAGGCCATGCGCTCATGCTTAACAAGCTATCTGCTACTATCAGCAAACCATTTTTTGAGCCGGAAAGATGCATCCATCTTACATCTGTACGATTTCCATTCTCCTGCGGAACAGCATACGGCTCCATAAATTCATGAAGCGGCTGTGAGTAGATCATTGCATCAAAACCATAATTTCTGTCGATATAATTTTCGAACAAGCCCTTGCCATACCAGGTAACCTGTTTGTATTCTTTAGCTATTCCGCCCTGCATACCCACTTTAGGGATATTGGGCAATCCCGGCAAAGGTCGAAGCGAATAATCAACTTTAATCACACCATCGCCATTCACTGTATATACCACATCAACAGATGCACTGTCATTGATCAGGGTGTAAGAAGAAGTTATCACAGCAATTCCCTTAACGGTTGAAGAAGCAGTTATTTTCTTCAGCGTTGGTTTGCTTTCATACCACTGTTTCAGTTTCCTGTGGGGTTTCCATCCCCGCCTGTCGTTATCGGTAAGCGGACGTGTAAAATGCGGAAGAAAGGGGCTAAACACCTGCTCTGATGTGTTTAATTTGTAAGATGACAATGCGCCATTCGATTTGTCAAAAACAATCTTAAAGTTTTTGCCGTTAACGGTATAACCGTTGATATCTTCTGTTGTGGAAACAGCATTGAAAACTTTTGCACTGCTTTTTAACGGCGCCGCTTTTTTTATAAGAAACTGGTTTGATGCTATTTCAAATCCTTTTTCCGCCCAGGAAGTATTTTCTTTTAACAGGAAATGTATATCAGCGAGATGCTCCATGTCTTGATTGAGTGAATTCATATGAATTCCAATATCCACAATGGTATCTCTTCCGGCAGGTATGTATAAAGGCGGATACGCATACTTCGCGATTTGCTTTCCATTTGCACGAAAGATCAGCACAGCATCATAATCAGCGAGCGATCTCACCGCATGCCGGTTGGTAATTTTTATTTTCTGTTCAGAAGCAATGAACTCAGCCTGTGGTCCCTGGTAAACTCTTTTGCATTCATACATCGGCGCTTTAGGACGCCCATCTGATGCCACCACGCCCTTAATAGTAAAATTGTCGAAATATTTTTCTCCATAATCTCCACCATAAGCATAGAATTCAACACCTGCACTGTCTTTCTTCAACAATCCCTGGTCTTTGAATTCCCAGATAGCGCCGCCAATAACTCTTGGAGTACTTCTGAAAACATCCCAGAAGTCTTTCATATTACCTGCGGAGTTTCCCATCGCATGTGCATATTCCACAAAAAATATTGGCCGTGTATCGCCATTTTGTTGCTCTGCCAGCAATTTCGGAGTATAAATGCCGGGATACATGCGGCTCACGATGTCGATATAATATGCATCACGCGGATTTTGCGTTCTGTGCGAATGATCGTTCGGTTTGAGGTAGCGCGGATCAGACGGGTCCATGTATCCTTCTAATCTCGGGTTACCCATTGCAGGTTCATAATGTATAGGACGCGTGATATCGAAATCATGTATCCATTCCGCCATGGCAGCGTGATTGGGGCCACGGCCGGCTTCATTACCCAGACTCCAGATAATGATGCTGGGATAATTCTTGTCACGCATCACCATGCGATTGCTTCTTTCGAGATAAGCTGCAGTCCACATCGGATCATTGCTCAGCTTGCCGCCTAATCCATGCGTTTCAAGATTTGCTTCATCAATAACAAAAATGCCATACTCATCACACAGTTCATAGAGATATGGGTCCATTGGATAATGGCTCGTACGGATGCAATTAAAATTGAATTGTTTGATCGTCTTTACATCCTGCAAAATATCTTCCCTGCTCAATGCTTTTCCTTTTACAGGGTGATGGTCGGGCCGGTTCACGCCATAGAGATATGTCTTCTTTCCATTGATGAGCAGCTTGCTGTCATCTTTAGAAAATTCAATGCTTCGGAAACCAACCCTGCAGCTCTTTGCTTCTAAAAGCACACCGGCGCTGTCTTCAAGCGATATCACCAGTGTATACAGGTTGGGAATTTCATCGCTCCACTTATCAGGATTTTTTAGGGTAGTTTCCAGCAAACCGAACTTTACATTGTCCAGCCGGGGGTATATTTCATTGATGATGCTTTCAACACTTCTTTCCAACGGCTTTTCAAAAACTTCACGGTTTTGTTTGTCGTACAACCTCACTTTTACCTTGTAACCTTTTATTTCTTCACCGGTAAGGTTTTCAATTCTCGGGCGAATGCTGAATATCGCATCCTTATATTCTTTGTCGAGCTTTGCCTGCCAGTGAAAATCAGCTATGCGCACCTTAGGCTCGGCCAGCAATAAAACTTCGCGCTGTATGCCGCTGAGCCGCCAGTGGTCCTGGTCTTCGAGAAAGCTGCCATCGCTCCAGCGTATTACCTGAACGGAAAGAATATTTTCACCTGGCTGCAGATAAGGTGTGATGTTGAACTCTGATGCAAGAAAACTGTCTTCGCTATAACCCAGGAATTTTCCATTCACCCATACTTTAAACGCAGAGCTCACACCCCCGAAATGAAGTGTGATGTTCATATTATTCCACGACGATGGCAGAGAGAATGTTCTTTGGTAAGAACCAACGCCATTGTAGTCGTGCGGAACAAATGGCGGATTCACGGGCCTGAACGGGTAAACAGCGCTTTTGTAAATAGGCTTGTCGTAGCCTTTCATTTCCCAGTTAGAAGGCACTTCGATCTTATCCCAGCCTTGCACACGTCCTTTATAAAAATCCTTTGGTGCGTCAGCAGGTTTGATGGCGAATGAAAAATCCCATTGGCCATTCAATGATAACACCCTGTCTGTTTTATTGCGATTACAGGTAATGGCATTCGAAAGATTGTCAAATGAATATGCTGTTGCTCTTGAAGGTTCCCTGTTAATACCGCTTACCAGCGGATCTTCCCAAGGCTCTCTGTTGTAAACAGATGGAGAATTGGGAATGGCGGCGGGTGTTTTGTCTACTAACTGCGCTTTGGTGTTGAGGAAGCCAACCGCAGAGAATAGGAGAACGCAGAGGAAGCGCAGAGAAAATGTTCTCGCGCATTCAGCGACCAAAGCCTCCCCCACCGGGGGAGATTTAGAGGGGGCTTTTGTAATTAACCACATACTGCTTTCCTTTTTCAATGCTCATTTCATATTTATTTCCACCTGCTGCCTGTATGCTTCCTTCTTTGCTGGTTGGTTTGGATTTACTGCTGAAGCGCAACAGGCCCGTGCCGGAAGCGGCTTTTATTTTTATCTGCTTATCACTGCAGTACAAATCAATCGTTCCATCCGGCGTAGGCACCTGCCCTTCCATCCACTGTAAGCCTCCAAGCGATGGCTCTACAACATAAGTTGAATAACCCGGCGCAGTCGGCTTAACGCCTAAATAATATTTTCCAAGCAGGTAAACAGGACTTGCACCCCATGCATGACAAAGACTTTTTCCGTAAGGCCTTCCATACATCGCGAGATGCTCATCACCTTTTTTAGAAGGATTGTATTCTTCCCAGAAAGAAGTGGCGCCAAGATTTAGCATGCCGCCCCAGTACGCTTTCATTTCCTTCAATACATAAGGCTGTTCTCCCATGGCACAAAGCGCTTCCAGTTCATAAAAGCGCATATAGGGAGTTGTGATCTTTTGTATGTTGTCGTTCAACAGCACATGTTTTTTTACACCTTGCTTTTGGGATTCATTGAAGTAGTTAAAAAAGATCGCGAACATATTTGCGTAACGGGTAACGTTTTCAGTTTGAGCGCCGTTAACGCGACTGTGAACAAGCGCCTGCTTATTTTCGTTCCAATACAATGAAAACAGTTTTGAGCGAAGCTCGTTTGACAGGCGCTCGTATTCCTGCTGTCTTTTATCATCCTTAACCAAACCTGCGCAAAGTGCCATGGTTTCCAGGCTTCTTGCAAAAAGCAATTGTTCAAAGCTTACGGCTCCTTTCTTGCTGAGCCCTTCTGCCCAGTCAATGAACACCCAATCTCCTGCAAGCCCTTCGAGCAATCCATCAGCATTCCTTCGCGACAATACATAATCCATCAGGCTTACCATGCGGGGATAGAATTGTTTTATGAAATGTTGATTGCCGGTATATTGGTAATAATCATAAATGCCCAGGAACCAGTAAAAGGTATAATCCATGATGGTATTGATATGGCTGGTCACAGGATCTTTTCCACGCAATGCAAGCATTGTTCGCGTAACTGTGGGTTCGTCGAAATACAGATAGTAGTTCATCAGGTAGCTTTGATAAGCGTCTCCACTCCATACCCACCTGTCCCGTTTGATGCCATCGATGAAGAACTCACGGGTATTAAGCCTGAATGTATATTTCGCTACATCATAAATGCGGTTAATCTGCTCATCGGAGCAACGGAAGCTGCCACGCTCCTGCACCGGTGCATATTCATAAAGCATAGATACACTGTCTATGCTAACACCCTGGTCGAAACGCACATTCACATAGCGAAACGCCTTTGAAAGGGGCATGATGCTATCTATGGCGCCTGTTGATTTTATCATTAAATTGTCCAGCGTTTCGCAGTAAGCTGTGTCAAGCGCTTCTGCCGATGACTCACCGTAATAGATATTTAATTTGCCATTACCTTTTACTCCGTGAAGCTTAATAAATCCAAATGTTTCTTTACCGAAATCTGCAACAATGGATTGCGCATTGCGAATCGTTTTTACAGATGATACCGGATCCGTCGGCAATCGGTATGTGGAAGGAGGCATTGATGCCTCATTAAAGTTTCCGCTTCCTGCCGTGAGCCAGGTAGTGCCTGATTGATCAGATGCTTTTCCTGTTTCATCTATCCATTCCTTATCCTCGTAAGTCACCAGCCAGGAAGCGTCGGAAATTATTTTATTGCCTTTTACATATACTGATGGAACGGCTGATTGATTAAACACTTTAATGCTTAACCGATGCTTGCCTGCAGGAACTGAAATAAGTGCAGGTGTTCCCGGAAAAGCTTTTCCATCGAGCTTGATGGTGTAATTGCCTTCTACAGCAATACTTACCTGTTCAGGTGCGGCAAGATCGAAATCTTTGTGAAAATCCATCAGCACATAATGATTTTCCAGCTTCCAGAAGGGAGGAAAGAAAGAGCCTCTTTCCGTGCGCCGGTTTTGCACCTGGTTGCCCAGCCAGATCTCAAAATCTCCGGGGTACCAAATCCAGGTAGCCTGCTGTGCTTTCATTTCAAAAGCAAATGCACAAACGAGCAACATCATTCCTATTAACCTGTATATAATTTTTTTCTGCATCTCAATTCGGTTTCTTGTTGTTACGCTGTTGCACCGGCCAATTACGGCTCACCACTTTTTCTTTTAGCAAATATTGGAAAGGCGCCTGTATTCCTGCATTAATTTTTATACTGTCTGATGCAGCCGGTCCATTATTTTCCCAATTATTACCCGGACCGTTCGCATTCTGCAAAAATTTCTCAAAAGGGCACCAATTGTTTTTGACCGTCACATACGAAGCTCCTTCATCAGTATAT
>JBAVMD010000346.1:0-3604 GCA_049689695.1 Chitinophagaceae bacterium
GTTATGCAACATCCTTTTACAAGATCATCGTCCCAGTTCAGGTTCACCGTATTTTCTTTTGTGATGATGAGCTGCAAAAAGTTCAGCACGTTCTTGCCATATAATTTACTCGCATCAGATGGCATGGTAGCTGCAAGGTTGCTGTTACCCAGAATGGTCACACCATTGTGAACGATGGTTTCATTGTTCTTAGTAAATGGCGTATTACCCCCGGTTGCCGCTGCAATGTCTATGATCACCGATCCGCTCCGCATTCTGTTCATCATTTCCTCAGTAATAAGAATGGGCGCTTTTTTGCCCGGTATCTGCGCAGTAGTGATCACAATATCTGCCTTGGCAATGGCCTCTGCTATTTTCTGTTGCTGTTTCTGTTTGTATTCTTCTGATTGGTCAACCGCATAGCCCCCGGCTTTGGAAGCATCGGCTGCGCCTTCCACCTCAACGAACTTGGCGCCAAGGCTCATTACTTCTTCTTTAACCGCAGGCCGTGTATCGAACACTTCGACCACTGCCCCTAATCTTCTCGCCGTGGCAATGGCCTGCAGACCGGCTACACCCGCCCCCAGTATCAACACCTTTGCCGGAGCAATGCTGCCCGCAGCGGTCATGAACATGGGAAAATATTTTGGGAAGAGATTGGCCGCTGCCAATACTGCTTTGTACCCGGCTATGTTTGCCTGTGAGCTCAGCACATCCATGCTCTGCGCACGCGTGGTGCGGGGAAGCATATCGAGACTAAAAACAGTATGCTGATGCTGTGCAAAGTCCTGCACAAGCTGTGGATTGAAAAGCGGTTGATAAATACCGATGAAGATGGCGGATTTACGGCTGGCCAGTAACGATGGTTCGGGAGGGTTGATGCTCAGGATCACATCGGCTTGCGCAATAATGCCCGCGGCGGAAGAAATAGTGGCCCCGGCCTTTTCGTATTCGCTCATGCCACAATTGGCCTTATCCCCTGCCCCTGTTTCCACCCATACCTGGATGCCTTTCTTGGTGAGGGCGGCTACCGATTCTGCCAGCAAAGAGACACGTGTTTCAAAGGTTGGTTCCTTCAGAACGCCAATAATCATACAGGAGAATTATAGCCGTTAAGATAATGGAAAAAAGCATTGCCTCAACTTTCCAAACACAAAAAGCATTATGCTGCTTTGCGGAAAGCGATCAATTCTTTTGTAACCACGAACTTGAACGGGAAGAAATTCAGGTTTGTATTCCTCATAAAAGGAATGCGGTTGAACTTGGTATGACTATGGCGGAACACCTGCTTGAGGCCGAAAGGCTTCATGAATCCCATCAGTTTTTTATTGGTCATGTGGTTCAGCTCCAGGTACTCGGTCATGAGGTCTTTGCTGCCCACTAACTGCTGATTCTTTTTCTTAATAAGCGAGTATACATAACTGCGGGGAAAGAATTGTATCCACGGAATTTTTATGGTGCGCTGCAGGTGTGATGCATGAGGCCCTTCCCATGGCGGATAGCTGAAAAATATGGTGCCGCCTTTCCTGAGATTGCGGTTGATAAGAATGCCCAGGATGCCGGGGATCCACTCTTCTTTGATGTGCTCTATTACATCGTTCAGGATAATGAAATCGTATTGTTTGTCGATGGGCGATTCAATGATGTTTTTCAGTTCA
The DNA here is from genome assembly GCA_049689695.1 of Chitinophagaceae bacterium. GTDB lineage: Bacteria > Bacteroidota > Bacteroidia > Chitinophagales > Chitinophagaceae > DASPKM01. The sequence continues at coordinate 1,638 of JBAVMD010000346.1, forward strand.
AAATTTACACCCGGAACATTGTATTTGCGGTTAAGTTCCTGCGCCACGATGATGTGATTGGGATCGAGGTCGAAACCATCTACCCTTGCGCCCAGTTCTTTGGCCATCCATAAGGCCGTATTGCCCATGCCACAGCCAAAATCCAGCACGTCTTTGCCTTTAAGATCGAAGTTATTTTTAAGGATTTGCTTATCCAGGTAGAGATGCGAACCGTCACGGTCCAATAAATTCTTTTCGGCATATTCCATGCCCTCACGTAATAAATGAGAGTCCATAGTTGTGGCATTCAAGATAGCGTTCATATAAGTACTTGAGGTAAGTGAGCCGTAAAAATAGGGCATAGAGGCCGGAATGTCAAGGGGCAGGGGTCGGAGCTGCGAGCTGAGAGCTACGAGCGGCGAGCAAGGGTTAAAATTTTAGAGTAAGTTATTACATTCCCATAGCTCGAAGCTCCCAGCTCGCAGCTCACAGCTCGTAGCTCATTGCTTCTGAACGCCTTACATCAAAACCTAACCAAAAAATGCTGTCTGGTTTTGAATTCATCTTTTAGAAAAACGAGGCCTATAAAAAAAAGGTCCACAGTACAGGTAACGGACGGATGGTTTTTGATCTGGCCCCAGGCCTCTTCCATTTCGCTGCTCCAGTGAATATCGTCGAATACAAGAATGCTGTTGAGATGGGTGTGTTGAAGTATCTGCTCAAAATATTGCAGCGTAGGTGCTTTGCGGTGATTGCCATCGATGAAAGCAAAATCTATGGTACCAAGAGCAGACAATTCAGGCTGAAGCATTTCTTCAAATCCACCAGTTACAATGCGAATGTTCGAAAGCGAGAGCGCATTAAAATTTTTCGCTGCTTTTTCTGCAATGGCCGGCGAGCCTTCAATGGTAACCAGCCTGGCGCCGGTCCGTGCCGCAGCGAGATAAGCTGTAGTAATGCCCAGTGAAGTACCCAACTCTATGATGTGATTTGACTGGTAATAATTCACCATTCTGAAAAGAAGCTGCGCATATTTTTTTGGCTTCAGCGCAGTATGCGCGATCTGGCTGATGCTTCTTGTTTTGCTTTTTGTAGCCGTTGAACCTGCGCCCTTGTCTTCTACATCGATCAACGACGGATCTTTCAGCATTTGCTTTCTTACGGCTTCTATCTCGTTGTATGCATAATACTTTTTATGGTCGTTAAGTACCTGCTGAACAAATTGAAAAATGAAGGGAGAGTGAATGCCGTGGCCTTTGCCGTTAGAAGCAGTGAGATAATAATGCAGGTATTTTTTTGCGAGGATGAAATTGGTGAACATTGAATAACACGAATTTGAAGGCACGAATTTCACGAATTAATTCGTGCAATTCGTGTAATTAATTCGTGTTACCCTTCCTTTCCCACAATTGAAAACTATACGCATATTGATGCTTTTCATCGGCCTCAAAATCCGTTGACCATTTCAACTGCCACTCGTTTTCATCAATCGAAGGAAAAAACGTATCGCCCGCAAGGTTTGCATGCACGCGGGTTAGAAATATTTTATCGGCCCGGGGCAGAATGGTACTGAATATCTCTCCCCCTCCTATCACAAATGCTTCTTTGCAATCTGTTTGTTCTGCAAGGTTGAGCGATTGCTCAATGGAATCAGCAATCTGTATTTTGCCCTCCGCAGGCTCTAATTCTTTCTGGCTGGTGATGATGATGTTGAATCTTCCCGTAAGCGGCTTTCGCTTCAGCGAATCAAAAGTTTTTCTGCCCATGATCACAGGCATCGCCCAGGTAGTGTTCTTAAAAAACTTCATGTCGTTGGGCAAATGCCATAGCAGCTGGTTGTTCTTACCAATCACATTGTTTTCAGATGCAGCTACTACGAGGGAGATGATCATCTTAATTTGAAAATTTGAAAATGGCTCAATAACTCAATGTAAGAAACGACATTGCATTCATTTTCGAATTGAGCAATTTTCGAATTTGCTAATTAG
>JBAVMD010000347.1:0-4760 GCA_049689695.1 Chitinophagaceae bacterium
GCCTCACTCCATTCTTCCTGCGAAATGTAAGCCTTCGTCAGGCCGTGCCACGCCGAAGCATCTTGCGGATTTTGCTTCAGGGCCTGATGAAAGGAATTTTCCGCACTTTGATATCGTTCATAATACAGGTATTGATTTCCCTGTTGCAGGGATTGGGCATGCAAAGATGCAACCCCGGATATTATAATAAGTAAAGCGAATATATTTTTCATAATAATGTTTTTAATTATCGGAACATGTTACTAAACTGCCAGGACCTGCACTTTTGAAGTTGCAGGCAGTACATCTGAGATATACTTTGATGGCCACCCGATCTTAGTTTCTGCATCGGGACTAACCAATAGCATATCGGCATCCATTTTCTTTGCATAGTCCAGCACTGCCTTTGCTTTATTGCCTCCATGTAAAACAGCATATTCAACAGGGCAATGGGAGAAGGAGCGGATCCTCTGATACATTGTCAGCAATGACGATGAATTAAAATCTGACGGTGTGTTATTGTTCATAAAGCTTACCAAATATATCCTGACAGTAAACTTTTTGCATATAACTGAAATGACTTCAATTTTCCGGTCAGGGCTTCCGCTTGCAATAGGTACAACTATTGCTTTTACGCTATTGTTGAGCGATCCCGGCTTTACAGTGAGCACCGGTATTTCGGTGGATTGTGCAATTTCACTTGGTACGAGTGTATTAAGAAACGGGAACCAGGAATAATGGGAGTTTTTTCCGATGATTATCAGATCCGCCCTCAATTGCTTTGCTTTTCGTTCAATTGCTTCCTGTATGGAACCATTTGTACTGATCCATGTACACACTTCAATACCATTTACAGATTGCTGAATCAGGCGTTTCCATTCATCTAACTTATCAGCATCCCTGTAGTGCAACTCGTCATGTTGCGCCAGGAGTCTGTATGTATATGGCATTTTAAGCCTGTGAACATGCAGCAAATGGATAATGCCTCCCCGGTCTGCCAACTCTATCGCTTTTTCAACAGCTACCTCAGTATTCACTGTCAGATCAACGGGGACCAGTATGTTTTTAAAATAATCCATAGCATCATTTTTCATACGTAAAAGTAGATTTATGATATTAGGCGGGTATTAATAGCAGATTAAAACGGTATTAGAAATTACCCGTGGCGGGCGAATACATGCCTTTTCAGGTAAATCTCATTATATTCAATCAGGCATTCTGACTGTAAATGGCTTGGGAGAGCTAAATGAATTATGGAAGAAAGAAAAATATTGCTGGTTGAAGACGAGCAGAAAATTGCTGATACGTTAAAGTTCGGGCTTGCTGAGAACGGTTATGAAGTGGAAATAGCTTATGATGGAAAGATGGGCCTGAAATTGTTTGAATCAAAAGCGTTTGACCTCATAGTATTGGATATTAATGTGCCTGAGTTGAACGGTTACAAGCTTTGCAAGATCATCCGCTCAAAAAATGCCCAGGTGCCGGTAATAATGCTTACTGCGCTGAGCTCATTGAATGATAAGATAGAGGGATATGATGCCGGGGCTGATGACTATATTATAAAGCCGTTCGAGTTCCGGGAACTGCTGATGAAGATCAGAGTTTTGCTTAAGCGCACAATGAAGCAGACATTGCCAACCGGAAATACGTTGAAGGCCGGGGATCTTGAAATGAACCTTGATAATAAAGAAGTAAAAAGAGATGGACGGACACTTAGCCTGACAGCAAAAGAATTTCAGCTGCTTGAATTTTTATTGCGTAATAAGAACCGGGTAGTGTCCCGTGCGGATATTGCTATAAATGTTTGGGATATAGATTTCGATACTAACACAAACGTAATTGATGTGTATATTAATTACGTCAGAAATAAAGTTGACAAGCCTTTCGATACAAAGCTCATTCATACCCAGGTAGGAATGGGCTATATTCTAAAAGATAGCGAGTAATTATGCCTGTTCGCCTCCGCATTACTATTTTATTTGTAACGCTTGTAATAATTATCCTGGGAATGATTTGTTCGGGCATTTACTATTTCTCTTATACCTCCAGGATCGACGCTATTGAAACAAGGCTTACCAACAGGGCAATAACTACCGCAAGGTTGCTGGCTCAAAAGGAGGCATTCGACCGGGAATTAGTGCAACGAATCGATTCACTCACAACGATTGCATTAAAAAATAAAACTGTTCAGGCCTATAACTATCAAAATAATAAGATTTACAGTTACAGCGATGTTCCAGGGGATACTCTGCAAATTGATCAGGAGTTCCTGGATGATGCCAGAGTTAATAATGCAAAGTTCTTTACTATTGATGATAAAGAAGCAGTAGCCTATCATTATGCAGACAATAATAACAGGATAGTGGTTGTGTCTGCAGCGGAAGACATTGAAGGAAAGAAAGGGCTTTATACACTTTATAAAATTTTATTGTTTAGTTTTTTAACGGGTGTCGGGCTGGTTTTAATTACCGGTTATATTTTTTCAGGACGGTTATTACTCCCTATTAAGAGAATAACAGCGGATGTTGAAGACATTTCTGCTCAAAACCTGGCACGAAGAATACACACCGGGAGTACCAAAGATGAATGGTACAGGTTTGCAAATACGTTGAACGATTTGCTGAACAGGCTGCAAACGAGCTTTGACCTGCAGAGACGCTTCATCTCTAACGCTTCACATGAGTTATCTACACCTTTAACGTCGATTTCCAGCCAGCTTGAAGTGTCATTGCAGCGAAAAAGAGAGGCGGATGAATACAGGAAGGTAATGGAATCTATTTACCAGGACGTGCAGCACATGAATAAGCTAACCCAGACCCTGCTTGAATTTGCCAAAGCTGCGGGAAATGCGGGCGGGCTGGAAATTGACCTTGTGAGAATGGATGAGATATTGCTTCGGCTTCCTGCTGAAATGGTTAAAATTGATCCGGCAAATAAAGTGTTGCTGCAGTTCGGAGATCTGCCTGAAGATCAGGATAAATTATTTGTCTTTGGCAACGAAACACTGTTATTCACTGCCATAAAAAATATTGTTATCAATGCCTGTAAATATTCTGAAGAACAAAAGGCAAATGTTTCCCTGAAAACACTTGAAAATCGCGTCCTCGTCGTTATCAGTAATAAAGGGAACAGCATTCCGGAAGCAGAGTTGGAGCACATATTTCAGCCATTCTACAGGGTTGAAAATAATATGCCCAGGCGTGGGTTTGGATTGGGCTTATCGCTTGCCGATCGCATCATTAAGCTGCATAAAGGAAATATACAAGTAGCATCGGACCCGGCTGCGGAAACCAGCTTTACTATTTCGCTGCCGGCAGCAGCCTCTGCCGGCAGAATCTAATCGGATTCTAATGCTTCAGACTACAGTTTCCGCAGAGCTTTCAGCAACTTGCTAACATGAGCCGGAATACTTTCAAGCCTCTTTTATATTCTGTACTTATAGTGATCATTCTGGTCCTTGGCGTTTTTTCCACGTATTTATACCGGCAAAATCTAACAATCAGGGAACGGAACCGGGAACTGACCATACAGAATGATTCCGTAATATCAGTAAATATCGAATTAAACAAGGCGCTTGAATTGAAAACTACGAGTACGGTCACTAAGTAAGCACAGGCCTTGACAAGTGTTTCATTCCGTTAAGCAGCGAAATGACCATTTGAGGAGTATGCAGATTATATTGTGCGTAAGAAGCTTCCGGTCCAACCTTGATCGTAAAGGTGTTGTTTTTCCTGATCAGCTCTTTAAACATGTCTTCATCCGTTCTGTCATCGCCTATTGCAAAGACATAATCATAGTCTGTTTTTTCAATGATTTTTTTAAGGATTGTACCTTTATTGATCCCGCTTTGCCGCACCTCTACGATCTTATTCCCCATTAATACCTGCAAATGCCTGTTATGGATGTATTCATTTAATTCGCTTACCAATTCAAATGCGCGCAGCTTGCCCTGTTCTAGATTCGCATTTCTGTAGTGCCATACCATTGAAAACTCTTTTTCTTCTACCAATGAGTTAGCGCATCGCCTCACATACATTTCCATTATGTTGTGGACCTGTTCTTTCCATTCATTATGCGTTTGCAACTCTGTTACCCATTGAGAATTTTTCCATTTATAACGGGCGCCATGTTCTGCAATAAGATTAAGGCGCAGGTGTCCAAAGTGCTTCTCCAGCCATGAACTGCTTCTTCCGCTGATCAGGAATAGATCATTGGCAGGGATGTCACCAAGCTCTTTGAGAAGCTGTAAAAGACCTGTGCCTGGAACTGCAGCGTCAGGGTTTGATGAGAACGGCACAAGGGTCCCATCATAATCCAATAAAAGCAAACGATTTCCGGATATTCTATATGCGCTGTAAAGTGCCCTCCTTGAATAGTCATCAAGAAATTTGATTTGGAACGACTGCTGCTTATGCTTGATATTCTCTAGTTCGGTCATGAAATCTTCAGCCCATGCCTGAACATCATAATTTGCAATACGTCTCTGCATATTCTCAAGCCGCTGTAACTGTTCTTCGCTATCCATTTCCAGGCCTTCTTTTATTTTTTGGGCTATCTCCAATACATCATTAGGGTTAATTGTCAATGCATCTGTCAATTCCCTGGCAGCGCCTGCCATTTCACTTATTACAAGTACGCCTTTTTTATCCTTACGGCTGGCAACAAATTCTTTCGATACCAGGTTCATTCCATCCCGTAAGGGAGTGATCAGTGCCAAATCACAGGAGCTATACAAGGAGATCATTTCCTCAAACTCCAGCGAGTTATATTGATAGATAACC
>JBAVMD010000348.1:0-2173 GCA_049689695.1 Chitinophagaceae bacterium
AACAAGCTGTGCTCTTGTTGGCGGTTGCGAAGGCAACAAACTCAACCGCTTAATATCTTTTACCGGTGGCTTTGGTTCAAAACCCGGAAGCAATGTTTTATTGATCACAAGCCCGCTTGCATCAGCGTAATCAACCGCCTGCTTATTTGCTTCTTTAGTCATTTTTTGTTTATAGGCTTCCAGTTCTGCCGGCGACATTTTTATCAACTTATTCATGTCGGGCATGGCAGGAACAGATGGCTTTTTCGTTTGCGCCGATGCTTTTGTTACAGCAAGTATGGCAAGCAGGTAAAAGATGTACTTCATGGGGGCAAGTAACGTTCATAATCGCCGCAAATAAATGGAGGTATGAATGAACTGAAGATTTTTTTACATGGACTGAAGAAATGTTGAACTTTTTTAGAGCATTCAGCACCTGCATAAAGAAGATGCGTAAGCGGGACGCGCTACTTTCGCAAGGGTGGGGACAACTTGTCACCCCCTTTAGTTGACACTCCGGGCGGCAAACAAAAACTGAATTGCGCCAATTCACAAGGGCTTTTGCGAATCATTCAATCTATTCCTTCACCTAAGGCAGAACCTTTTAAATTATGGTTAGCTCAAGTGGTTCTGACAGGTTAGACGAAATTGAAAACCCTGAATTGGCGACAAACGCACAAGAGAGCTATACAAACTTAAAGGTTATCCGGACGACTGGATTGAAAAGCGGATGCGTAGTATTGCCATTCGTGAAGAACTGACCGATGAATGGAAAGCAAGAGGTGTAAAAGAGCAACGGAATATGCTATCCTACTGCTGAAATTTCAAAAGCTACTTTCGGCTTGACACCCTCTGAATACAAAAAAGTGAAAAGTTTGAAAAGCCAAAACCTCCGTGATCACATGAAACGACCTTAAATTGATTTTTTCAATGTTGGGTGAAGCTTCGACAACTGCAATTGTAAAGACAAGAAACCCCAAAGGGTTTATTGAAAATCAAATAGTGGCAAGGCAAGGAGGGTCGGTTGCTGGCAAAGCAAGGCGAGACCTTGAAACTAAGACTGGCAAGAAAGTAGTATCATCAGAGAATTATTTACCTGAATCGAAGGAGAATAAACAACTGAATAAAGGAAAAAAGAAATAGTCCATTTAAAAGAGCCTTCGAATCCAATAACTTAAGCTCTTTAAACTTTAGGTCGGGATGACTGGATTCGAACCAGCGGCCCCTACGTCCCGAACGTAGTGCCCCGCCCATGGCGGGGCTACCTCCCGAAAATCTAACAAAACAAATTTAATAGAGGTTCATGATTCAACAAAAATTCTATATTTGCAGCTCAAATTTGTAAAGAATGAATTTTATCACCATACCACATTTTCCCAGCCATCGAATATCGATACGCATGGCCGTGGTATGCTATGAAGTGTAAGCAATCATCAGCTCATCCTGATTATAACATGCCCGGCCTTCGCCGGCTTTTTTATTTGCGGGATGTAGCTCAATGGTGAGAGCAGGTGCCTTATACGCACAAGGTTGCTGGTTCGAGTCCGGCCATCCCGACTTCGCACCTTAATATTTTTTACCTATTTTGGTTCTTTATAATTTAACCCCAACTAACTTATGAGAATTGTATTGCTGTTTCTTGCATTAGGATTTTCAAGCTTTGCCGTTGCTCAGGCACAGGCAGATCTGTTTTCGGGATTTTGGACTACTTCTAATACTCTTAAATCAACGATCATAACAGCAACTCCCACCGCCAGCTCCCGCATATATAGAATAGAATGCCTGGCGGATGCAAATGATGGACAAATTTACCAGGCACAGATATTTGTAGATGGGGTGCAATTAACAAATCCCCTTGTGGAAGGAAGTCATGTAATGGTGGAGGGTAAAAGTATTGCAATCAGGCAAGTGGGAACTGCAACACTTTATCGCGGAATCTGGAAAGTAATTCAACCGCAGGACGCCGTACTCCAGGCAGAAAGGAGTACCTGGATTAGTTACCCCTCTTTAAACCGGGACATATTAGTAGCATCATTCAAAACAGAGCAGGAGTTTGTGTTGACGATAAATCAGCCCAATATCGCTGTTGTAGGAGGTTCTATGATCGTTACTATCGACGGCAACGTAGTGAAAGATAGTGCCGGAAATACCGTTGTTTTTTCCGAGGGAAGCAGTGTTTATGGCAAAGGCAAAA
>JBAVMD010000349.1:0-1538 GCA_049689695.1 Chitinophagaceae bacterium
AGGCAAGGGCTTTTTTCGATGCGCGCACAAAGCTCATCCGGCGCGGGTTGATCATGGCGGGAAGATATGAGCGTTTCGTGAAGATGGCTGGTAAGCTTATACGTTTTATACAGGGAAGCAGCAAAACAAAAAGGCTGTTCGAGCTTTCATCAGTAAAAGAACAGAAGGAGTTTTTTTTGCAGCGATGGAACAACAGGCGGTGGCGTTGGATATTCACCACCATGTTCAACAAGAAACGCCTGGCAAAGAAAGGGCTGAACGCAGATTATTTTCATTTCGACGATGGCTCTTCTTCTTTCTCAGAAAGCTTTCAGCGCAGGGCCGCGCATGCATTTACTGATCTGCCTGTTGATACGAACTATTTTTTATCCTTATATCTTTTGGGAAGGTACCGCAACAACAGGAACATTCCTGAATATTTAAACCCCGAGCATTTTGATCTGATCAGGGAACATATTCATAATGTGCAACCGATCACACAGGATAGCAAGTACTGGCTGGAGCAACAGCCTGATAATTTTTTTGATGCGATGGCGCTCTCGAATATCTGCGAGCTGATGGACGATACCGATACGCTTAAATTATTTTCGGAAGTAGTGCGCACTGCAAAGCCCGGCGCAAGGATCGTGTTCAGGAACCTGATGATACCAAGAGAAGTGCCTGAAAGCCTTCGTGATACTATTGTGAAAGATGAAGCGCTCAGCAAAGAGCTTCAGTTCAACGACCGTTCTTTCGTGTATGGAAAAGTAGCAGCGTACACGGTTGTAAAATAATGCTCATGCCTTCAACTTACACCATACCTGTTAAGATCAACCTGCTGATGGTGATTGCATGCACAGGCTTGTACGTGTTCCTGATGTATACCGCCGCTCATACAGCGCTGATAGGATATAAGTTATTGCTGGGCCTTGCATTTGGTATTGTAATGATACCTGTTTACTCATTGATCCACGAAGCGGAGCACGGCCTTCTTCTGCCCTCGTGGAAGTGGAATGTTTTTGCAGGAAGATGGTTGTGCTGCCTGTTTATTGCGCCCTTTACTTTTTTCAGGCATTGCCATTTGAAGCATCACAAAAAGAACCGCACGGATGAAGAAATGTGGGACCTGTATTACGAACATCAGAACAAGTGGCTCCGGCATGGTAATCTTTATTTGATGATGATGGGATTTGGCTATTTAGCAGTCTGGCTGTCTGTATTGATCTTTGCATTTCATCCGCGGTTGATCTACAGCAGGATATTCCAGGGGCATACAGAGATCAAAGGTTTTTTAAATGGCTGCGACGACGGGCCTAAGCTAAGCACTACCCGCAAAGAATGCATTGTGGTGATCGCATTTCAGTTGTTACTCTTGTGGATGATGAACTGGGATATATTATCGTGGGCAATATTATTGCTCGTGCATGGTTTTATATGGTCTTCGCAGAATTATGTGAACCATGCTTTCAGCCCGAGAGATATTATTAACGGTGCGCATAACCTCAAAGTTCCTGTATGGCTGAATGTTGTTTATCTCAATTTTAATATTCACCTGGCGC
>JBAVMD010000350.1:0-4488 GCA_049689695.1 Chitinophagaceae bacterium
TGCCCCGTTTGTGGCGATGAACTTGTAAAACCGGCTGAAGAAGCAGTTTGGCGTTGCGTGAATATAAATTGTAAAGCCCAGGTGGTTGAGCGGATCATTCATTTCACCAGTAAAGATGCAATGGACATACGCGGACTGGGAGCAGCAAATATTCAGAAATTTTTCGAACTGGGTTTTCTGCCTGATATTCCCGGCATCTACAGGTTACCGTATGACGACATCCGTAAGCTGGAGGGCTTTGGAGAAAAGAGCATCACCAACATGCAATCGGCCATCGAAGCTTCCAAAAAACAACCGCTTCACCGGGTGATCTATGCATTAGGCATAAGGTATGTGGGAGAAACCACGGCAAAAACATTAGCCAGTTCGGTACATTATTTGCCCGACTTTACAAACTATTCCCTCGATGAGCTGCAAAGCATGGAGGATGTAGGACCGAAAGTTGCAGGAAGCATATATCAGTTCTTTCATAATAAAGACAACCTGAAACTGCTGGAAGCATTGGAGTTATTGGGCTTATCGCTCAAAAGCAGTAAAAAGAAAGCAGTTGCAGGAGATAAGGATAACCTTGGGGGACAAACGTTTTTATTCACAGGCACGCTTACTAAATTAAAACGGAGTGAGGCAGAGGCAATGGTAGAGCAGCAGGGCGGGACCATATTAACTGGTGTGAGCAGTAAACTTAATTATCTGGTAGTGGGTGAAGATGCCGGCTCAAAGCTGGAAAAAGCAAAAAAAATTCCCACAATAAGGATAATAAGTGAAGAAGAATTTCTACAATTGGCAACCCCTTAACAAAAGAGGGTGTTGGTAACCGTGAGGAATAGTCGTATTTTATAACCCTAAAAAGTCAGAAGTCGATGATCAAGAAGTTGCCCGGCGAAGATTGGAAGCCACTGCAATTCCCCGGTTGGAAGCATTTGCGTAAGAAATATGCGCTTTCTTCACAGGGACGTATCGCAAGTTATTCGGATGATATCTTCGAAGACGGCAAGCTGCTGGAAGGCTCGCTCACTACGGGATATAAAACGTTGAACCTGCATCGCCCGGGTAATAATGGCACCTTGTACATTCATCGTGAAATAGCCCGCCTCTTCCTTAAGAAGGCCTCTACAAAACATAAGTATGTGATTCATGTCAACCATCGTAAGCTGGACAATTCTGTAAAGAATCTCCGTTGGGCTACGCTGGAAGAAATGATAGAGCATCAGCAGGACAGCCCTGCCAAGGTTGCTTACAAAAAAGTTCAGGCTAACCGCACTACCGGCCTCAAGCTTAACGCCAACCAGGTAAAATCTATCAAGAAAACATTGAACGATAAGAACCGTACAGCTACCATCAAGCAACTTGCTGAAAAATACGGCGTAAGTGAAATGACGATGTACAGAATCAAGAGCGGTGAGAACTGGGGAAGGATCAAATAAGCATTTCACGCTAAGGTTCATAAAGAAGGGAACGCTGATTTTTATGACTATCAGCGTTCCCTTCTTTGTATTTACTTGCAACCAAACTATAAACCTATGGCAACTGAAGTTTATGTTTACCTAAAACGAATTAAAAAAATTATAGCGTTGTTGCTATTGCTTGCATGCAATTCACAAATGCAGGCGCAGCCAATAAAAAACCTCGTTTTTGAAGGAGCTGGAATGCGCGGCATCGCCTATTGCGGAGCCATACGCGAACTGGAAGAAAAAGGAATTATAAAAGATGTGGAAAGAGTAGGCGGCACATCTGCCGGAGCCATTACCGCGCTCGCACTTTCATTAGGATATTCGGCAGATGAAATTGCCCGCATTATCAGCCAGACCAATTTCAAAAAGTTCAACGATGGCAGGTTCATGTTCGCAGGGGGCATCAACCGCATGAACAAATATTTCGGCTGGTACAAAGGCGAACAATTCAATAAATGGCTGGAGAAATTAATAGCAGCAAAAGCCGGAAATGAAAACATCACCTTCCAGGAATTAAGCAGCAGGGGATTTAAAGACCTGTATGTTACAGCAACCTGCCTCAACCGGCAACAGTTGGTAATATTATCGAAAGAAACTTATCCTGCCATGCGCATAAAGGACGCCGTTAGGATATCCATGAGCATTCCTTTGTACTTCGAAGCAGTGTTCATCGATTCACTGGGGCAGGTGATAGATCATCCGAAAAACAAACAACAGCTGGATGTAATGACCGATGGAGGTTTAACCGGCAATTTCCCGATCAGGATATTCGACAGCAGCAGGTATGTAAATCCATCGGCAGAAAATGTATTCCTGCATAATTCGGCCACCATTGGTTTCAGGATAGATCGCGAAGAACAGATCGCCAATGACCAGTCAACAGCTGCATTAGCGCCCATGCCTGTTGGAAACATCAAAGAATATGCAAGCGCATTTTATAATATGATCATCGAGAAGCTGAACAGGCAGGCGCTTTCAACGGAAGACTGGCAACGCACAGTGTCAATCAGCGATGGCAGCATTGGTCCGCGCATTCGCAGGCTTTCAAAATCAACCGTCAGCACTTTGATGGAAAACGGGCGCATAGCCACAAAAAACTATCTTCATTATAAAGACTGATTCATGTTGCAGGCAGCTACGCTTAAATTTTTAAAAGACCTTAAGAAGAATAACAACAAGCCTTGGTTCGATGCACACCGCGCAGCTTATGATGCAGCGCGCCAGGATTTTGAACAGTTCATACAGGCAGTGCTTGACAAGCATAGCAAGAACGATCCCGATCTGCTGGAGCTCAGCGCAAAAAAATGCACGTTCCGTATTAACAGGGACGTGCGTTTCTCTAAAGATAAAGTCCCTTACAAAACAAACTTTGGAGCAAGCATGGACAGGGGTGGCAAGAAATCCGGCTTTGCAGGTTACTATTTTCATTGCGAGCCAGGCAAAAGTTTCGTCGGTGGCGGATTGTGGATGCCAGAGGCACCGGTAGTAAAACGCGTGCGGCAGGAGATTGACTATTGCTGTGATGAATTTAAAAAAATCATGACGGCTAAGAAACTCAACACCTATTACGGCAATTTATACGAAGGTGAAAATGTGAAGCTAAGCAAGGTGCCGCAGGGCTTTGAAAAAGATAATCCTGCCGCGGAATATTTAAAATTCAAGAGCTGGCTGGTGCTGCATAATCTCAGCGATGCAGAACTTACTTCCAAAGACCTGGTAAAGAATACAGTTGAAGCCTATAAATTGATGCAGCCTTTTGTAAAGTTTTTGAACAGGGCTGTGGAAGAATAGTGCGGTTCAGAGGCTTCTCAAGAGGCTTCGCCTTTCTTAAGTACAGAGTTCCCGGAATTTAAAAAAGGCGAAGCCTCTCCCACCAACTGCCTCAACGAAAACACATGAAAGCTGAACGCCAACACTACCAATACCCCCGGTAAGTAAATAAAAGGAAATTCCGCAACAATTGTATTTGCAGGCTCGTTCATGAATTGCCTGAACGGCGTTGGCATAGACAGCACTGCAACGGTAATGATGTTGAACAACAATAACAGCCCGATGATGTTGTACACTATCCCTAACACCTTTGCATAAGGCTTGCGCGTGGCAAGCGCCCATCCTACCGGTAATGTAAGAACGCCTGACACTATATCGAAGTTGTATCCGTCGAACGTCATTTGTACCGGCAAAAGCCCCCTGCTGAATGCAATCCACAACAACAGCTCCACCAATATTCTGAACGATTGGAAGTATACCAGCCAATGCGGCGGAACGCTTTTCAAAAGATTGGTAACCCCTTTTGAGAAAGTGATGAGCAATACAATAAAAAATGCTGCAAAAAGCACCGGCAGCAGCCGTGGCGGGACAGTTGAAAAATCACGGAATACGCCCATGACTGAAAGAACACCCAACAGGCCTACCCAGGCAATAATGCTTGTCAACGTAAGCGTGAAAGTTCTTTTGCGTGCCGCATTTTCAAGGCCCGCGAGTGCAAGGCTCTTGCTGAGCCCGACCATTAAAACAACAATGCAAGCCAGCGACAACAACGACATTAAAATGCCCGGCATGAAAGTATTTTCCATAAAATTGAGTGTGAGGGCTTAAAAGGCTTCGCCTTTTCCAAGTTAATGCTTATTGGGGTTGAAAAAGGCGAAGCCTTTGGGGCCTGGATTTTGCTGCTCTACCACTGAACATAAAGCATTTTTATGAGACATTTCATCCTGGCGTGCACAGCCGCCTTTGTACTGCTTTCCTGCAGTTCTTCTAAAAATTCTGCGGAACAACTAAGCAATCTTAACGGCAACTGGACATTGACCGTGTTTCCCAGTCAACCCAAAGCTTTTGCTGAATTTTTTAATATGAAAACGCCCGATCTGCAACTGGATGTTCCCAACCGGAAGGTTTCTGGCAGTACCGGCTGCAACCGCATTATGGGTGGATTTGATTTAAACGGAGAAGAGTTCCGGTTTGGTAACCTCGCCACCACTAAAATGGGATGCCCGGGTTATGATGAAAACATCTACATGGATGCATTGAACAGAAT
>JBAVMD010000351.1:0-2002 GCA_049689695.1 Chitinophagaceae bacterium
GGGCAACCAGTTGTTCAACCTGAAAAGATATGAGGATGCAAGAATGATATTCGAAAACAATACTGCGGAATTTTCCAACCGTGATCTTGTTTGGGTGAGCCTCGGAAAAACTTATGAAGCAATGCAACGCAAAACAGATGCAATTGCCAGCTATCAGAAAGCTGTTTCGCTTAATTCAAATAATGAAGAAGCTAAAAACAGGCTGAAGGAACTGCAGCCGGGCAAAGCTTCGCAATGATGATTAATTTTTCTGCGCTTTCAGCCATTTAACAGCTGCAAGTATTTTTTTATCGCTGGCATGGTTAAAGAAATCATCTCCACCTGTTACCCTGATATCAGGCTGAACATTTTCCAGGTAGGCTTTGCCATTTTTATCATGAAGAAAATCAACTCCTATTACAATACCAT
Organism: Chitinophagaceae bacterium; assembly: GCA_049689695.1. Taxonomy (GTDB): domain Bacteria; phylum Bacteroidota; class Bacteroidia; order Chitinophagales; family Chitinophagaceae; genus DASPKM01. The sequence goes on from JBAVMD010000351.1 coordinate 409, forward strand.
TGTTTTGCCCGGGAAGTAAATAGCCCTGGTTGGAACTGGTATAGCCCGAGGTGGTTTCACCAACCAGTTTTGTATTCTTTCTGCCACGCAATGCAACGGCCATACATTCACCGGCACTTCCTGTTACCGGCCCTATAATAACTGCTACAGGCAATTTTGTAAGGTCTCCACAAGTATGCTGAAGTTTTACGATCATAGTATCCAACAAAATCAGGCTTGCGTTCTTCATTTCAGTTTTTCCCACGATATTTCCTTTGTTGTCCCTGCTAATACTCAAAACGCCATCGCCCAAAACATTGCTTATTCCCACCAGCATGGGGTACATATTTCCTCCTGCATTCAGGCGCAGATCTATAATAATGCCCTTTACCCTTGGGCTGATATTTTTGCACAGCGAATCCTGGATGCGTTGCGCAAAGGCATTCATGCCCGCAGTAGTTTGTCCGCCAAAAAATGGTATGGAAACATACGCATATTGATCGGCAACCAATGCAGTATAAATTCTTGGTCCTTTCATGGCAACGTCCTTGATATTTTGCGTAATGCGCGAAGTATCTGGCGGAAAGCGCGGGTTGCGGTAATCAACATCGTTCAACACCAGCCATCCATGCTTATCATTCAAAGCATTGAATGCAAACCGGAGCGCATCGCCTGTTTGCTGGTATGTTTGGGCATTGGCCGAAAGTGAAAAGGTTTTTGTTCTTATGCTTTTCCAGTTAAGCTGCTTTGCATAAATGGAATTGTTTTGCATGATGTTCAGAGCGCTGTCTACAAAACGCCGTACACTATCGGGCATCTGGGCCTGGCTGCGCTGAAAAAAAACAGTTGCAAGCAACAAAAAAAGAAGTGTCAAAATTTTCATCGGGCGAAAATAGAAATTTAGAACGTAACTGTAAGTAACATAAATGGGTGATACGTGGATTAAAGAAAAAGTTAATGTATCCGGCAAAGGCTCACCAGACATACTTATGCGATTGTCCAGTGATGCGGGCAAGAGTAAATTTGCTTTCAAATAGTTTACGATGTTAAAGGGAATGATCATTATTGCGTTTTTTAGCTTAGTGGCCTGCAGCCCGGCAAAGATTGGCCTGGACGCACAGCAATGGAATGAAAAGCAGGAATTGTCTGTGAAAGGAAGGCAGGGCATACTCATTAATCAAAAGCTGAGCTTTGGTGAGTTCAAGACCTTGTCTGTAAAACGCTCCTGGACAAGAGGCGGCAGCACATTCGCCGGCTGGGCCTGGGGACGCCCGGGATATAATGATTATTCAACTGTAATAGGCACTGAATATTCTAAAAGAAAACAAACAGTGCGCTTTGAGCTTACAGATGACAAGGCCAATGAAAGCAGCGTGTTCTGCATTACAAAGGCTTATTCGCAGGACTTTGTGATTGGCAAAAATCCAAACAGCCTTTTAAATGTGGCGATGGATATTCTGAGGATCGAAGATGCATCAGAGAACATGTTCTGGGTTAAGCTATATATGAAAAACGATGAGCAGCCATGGGAGATGGTAATAGATAATGAATCATCGCAGGCAGAGAGCAAGACCTATACCGGTATTGTTACGCAAAGCAGGGATAAGTATTATAC
>JBAVMD010000352.1:0-3034 GCA_049689695.1 Chitinophagaceae bacterium
GGCCTGCTTACGATCTGGTCATGCTTTTGCACTTCTCTTATAAAGCCAATATCTATAGTGCCATTCTGCAAGGCTTCAATTTGCGCAGCCGAAGATAATTCCTGCAATCTGAGTTCCACTTTAGGATAAAGCTTTTTATGCTGTTGAATGGCCGCAGTAATGCCTGAAAAAATTGTTGAAGTGGCAAACCCGATCTGCAGGATGCCGGCTTCGCCCCTGCCCACACTTTTGATAGAATCAACCAACTGAATGCTTTGCTCCAGCAACCTGTAAGCTTCGGGCAATAGCGTTTCTCCTACCGCAGTAAGCCGGATGCGCCTGCTGCTACGGTCAAAGAGCTCTGCGCCGATAATTTGCTCCAGCTTTTTAATCTGCAAGCTTAACGGCGGCTGCTCTATGCCGATACGTTTGGAAGCAATGCCAAAATGTTTTTCTTCTGCAAGCACCGTGAAATAATACAGTGTTCTGAGATCAAATCGTGGTCTTATATCCATATATTATTTATATCGAATGAGTACATCAAATATATTTTATAAATCAGTACGCTGCGTATAGTTTTGTTTCAAAGCATGAAAAACAAAAACGTATGATTCGTACGCCAATGGCATTGTTATGCCTGCTCCTATCCGTGCAGTCCTTTAGCCAGGACAGCCTGCTCAAAGCAAAGATCACGGGCAACATTGTAGATGCTGCCAATAAAAAACCTCTTGCAGATGCCAGTATTCTATTTTTTAAAAAACTGGCCAATCCCTCCAAAGGAATTGTATCAGACGTTAAGGGAAATTTCGAATGGACCGCAAGCGACACCGGCTCCTATTCAATCGTTATCAGCCATGTTGGTTTCAAAGAACAATTGTTAAGCATTAATATTTCACCCGGCTTCACGGGCTGGCACCTGGGCACAATTGCCTTGCAGCAAGGTTCAGGCAGTTTGCCGGAAGTAGTAGTAAGAACAGACAGGCCGCTGGTAGAACAGAAAGCTGACCGTTTAGTGTATAATGCAGAAAAAGATCTGTCCACACTGGGCGGAACCGCCGCCGACGTATTGCGCAATGTTCCTATGCTCTCCGTTGATGGAGATGGAAATGTGCAGTTGCGGGGCAGCTCCAACATCCGCGTGCTTATTAATAACCGTCCCTCTTCTATTATTGCAGTGAGCGTTGCAGATGCATTGCGGCAATTGCCCGCTGACCTGGTGAAAACCGTAGAAGTGATCACGAGCCCTTCTGCCCGGTACGATGCAGAAGGCACGGCCGGCATCATCAATATCATTACAAAGAAAAATTTGTTGCAGGGCGTGACCGGATCAATGGTAATTGTTCCCGGCAATGTATCTACTATTGGCAACGCGGGATTGAATTTCAGGCGGAGAAAGTATGGATTGAACTTTTCGGTTGGCATCAACCAGTTCTACAATCACGGCACTACTTATCTTGAGCGATATAGCTACGCAGATAAAGCATTGTTCATACAGGAAGGAAAGACCAAAAACAACAGTGGCTTTGTGAGCCCGCGTATTGGCTTTGATGTAAGCCTGGATGATAAGAACAGCGTCAGCGGGGGATTTGCCTATAATCCGGCTTATAATAAAGTGCGCAATAACCAGGTGGTGACGAATAAGGTGCCCGGCAGCCCCGATATGATCAGCAACCTGCTGCTCTTTAATAAAACCAATGACATAGGCTATGATATCAATTTCGATTACCTGCGCACGTTTAAAGATCCGCAACAGGAATTGAGCTTTCTCACTTTACATTCCATCACCAATTCTGACAACATCGCCAACCAGGATGAGTTTAACAGCAACGAGGAAGTGAGCTACCAGCAACGCAATCTCAATAAAAGCCGCAATATAGAAACTACTATACAGGCCGATTATACACAACCACTGCAAAATAAAACCAGTTTGGAGATGGGTGCTAAGACTATCCTGCGCAAGGCGAGCAGTAATGTACATTATAGAAATATTTACCCCACGGCGGGAACCGAATGGAATGCAGAGAATATTTTTTCTTACGACCAGGATGTTTTGGCTGCGTATCTTTTGTATGGTTTTAAGGTTTGGAAAAAATTGAATGTAAAACTGGGTGGGCGTTACGAAAAAACCACCATTAACGCGAATTTTAAAACGAGGGATTTTGCTTTTAAAACAGATTACGACAACCTGATACCAAGCGTTAATGCTTCTTACACTTTTAAAGAAAAGCATACTTTGAGGATGGGCTATACGCAACGCCTGCAGCGGCCGCAATTGTTTTTCCTGAATCCTTACCGTGAGGTGATCACGCCTAAGATCATTCGCCAGGGCAACCCGGAACTGGATGCAGAAGTAGCAGACCTGTTTGAGTTTGGCTATGGCACGTATGCTAATAAATTTTCCATTAATGCAAGCATTTTTGCGCGCATTACCAACAATGCCATTACTTCTTCCCTAAGCCTGGTGAATGACACTACTTATATCAGGTTCCTGAATATTGCAAAGAACAAAACGTATGGACTTTCTATATCGGGAAATGTGAAACCCATCAAAGCATGGTCGTTGAATGGCAACATCAATTTGTATTTTTCTGAATTGCAGGGAGAAGGTGTTTCGAACAAGGGATGGATGTACAGTTTTTTTGTGGGTTCCAATATAGACCTCGGCAATGGCTGGTGGCATGGATTTACAGGCAGTTTCAATTCGAGAAGGGTGAGCCTGCAGGGAAGAGTGGCTGCTTTTTACTGGCACAATACAACTGTGCGTAAGGACATCTGGAAAAAGCGCGCGTCTATCGGTATCAACCTGGCAAATCCCTTTATGAAAGGAACAAAGGTGAGAAATACCCTTGCTACCGCAACCTTTGAGCAGCGGGAAGATAATATCAACTATACGAGAGGTATAAGGCTTTCTTTCAATTGCCGCTTTGGAAGCCTGCAGCAGAAAACGCCCAGGAAGGCGAAGAAGGCGATTAATAATGATGATGCGTTACGAAGTCAATAATAGCTGGAAGCATAGTTTTTCTCAACTACTCACTGTCATCCCGAATCCCCGCAG
>JBAVMD010000353.1:0-1849 GCA_049689695.1 Chitinophagaceae bacterium
GAATAAAAATGTGGCTTTCAAAGGGGCTTGAAGAATTGTATTTTTTCCTGCACATGCATGATGAAGGTAAATCACCAGAACTTGCCCAATATACGGTTCGGCAATTTAACAAGCACTGCGGATTCGATCTTAAAGAAATCGAGTTCATAAAATAGTTCACTTCCAACGATTGTCTATTTCACATCCGATTATTTCTACAACACTTGTATCAAAGACAATATTTGAAACATTTGTTCTCCATTCGAAATTATCGTCTGGAAATATCTCAAATGTGTGAAAAGCATTTTCTGATTGGAGTTCAACAATAAAACAATTTTCTTGCAGTATATATTTTGAAAGATCTTCTTTTGGTATCTCTTCAAACGGAATAACAAGAGCGCGATATTCTATTCCGTTATGAACGAAGAGAAATTCAAATTTATAAGAAGGCTGCTGCGGCATTAGTAAAAATATGAATCACCATTGAAAGCTCGGCACACATTCTAAAAAAAGCCAGGGGTTAATCCCTGGCTTCAATCATCGATGATCTGTGAACGTTACTTTTTCAAAGGTATATGTTCTTAATAATTGCAACTAGTGAAAAACCTCATAAAAGTTGGTTGTTTTTGACTAAAAATGCCGATGAATTAACATTGGGTTGGTTAAGAGCTACTTCAAATCACCAGTACTTAGTTTCTCTATTGATGCCTTCAGGTAGATAACACTCTTTCCCCCCTGCTGCTCTTTTCCAATCAATACCTTCTACCAAAAACTTTTTATTGCCTAACCTTGCGCGGTTGTACCAATGGGTGCTCTTTGGGTAGATTTCCTGCGCCTGCTTTTCTGTTATCCACTCTTCTTTTTTCTTAGACAGCGCCTGGGTGCGTTTCAGCATTCAACATTTCTGTAGAACCGTACTATCTCTTGTTTCATCTCTTGTATGTCTGATGGTGTCAGGTTCATGGGTTATGCGGTAACTATATACGTGTTAGACCACGGGAGTAAAAAAATAGTTTACATTAAGTCAGTACGGCATGTAAAATGAAACTAGCATTAGCAGTAGGCTAGCGGCTACTATTAGAAAAGCAAAGTCCTTTACTTGTAGCCCATACCATTCGAATTTGGAGCGTAGAAACTTTAAACGCCCGACCGTATAGTCAAGGGCGAAGTAGATAACGCCGACACCAAACACAAATGCAGCCGCTACAGATATGGCGTTTAATAGATTATTCATAGATGGTTCAAAGTTACTGTTATTTTGGTAAGTCCTTATTATCACTAAATTGTTTCCACAATTTAATGAGATCATCAGGGTCTTCGACGTTCAGGCTATCCTTATATTTATCAAATAACTCCCTTTTCATCTCCCGTGCTTGTCTCTTGTCCAAAAAATCATTTATTGCCTTAATTATTCCGGGACCACCCTCAGATTTAAGCGACCATCCGCGACTCTCAAAACCACCTCCAGCTATTAATACAATAAGACCGCACACCACTGTGGTTTTTTTAAAATAAGACTTTAAATCAATCTTGCCGGGACTATTGAGGGTTAAACTTACCTCCAGATGTTCGGAGCTGACATCAACATCATACTCTTTTGCAAATTCGTCTATAAGATACAAAATCTCGGAACCAAGCCCAAACAAATCCTTAGCTTTTATATCTGCTTGCGTCTTTACGTCCAGAATAAGATGCGCTTGTTCGTCAAGGATAAAGAAGTTACCCATTGTTCTTTCAATGATGTCAGCGTATCGCCCTACATCATTCAACGCTTGGCGTGTCGAGAATAGCCGATAAAAATAAGGATCAAGGTCAATGCGAGGAACATCCTGTATCCAGTTGACACGTTTTTTCAGAATAAAATCAAACC
>JBAVMD010000354.1:0-11832 GCA_049689695.1 Chitinophagaceae bacterium
GTATAAGTCCATCTGCACCTCGCTTCAGACATTCGCAATAGAACAGGATAAAGTATTATGGATAGCAATGGATAACCTGGGAATAGACGAGAACAAGGCGCCCTTTCTCGAGAAACCGATCCTCGACTTCTTTCAGGTGTTTGGCGTACAGATGCAGAAATATCTTTTCAGGAAACATTTCCGACTGATGCTGATCGATTATCCTACCGGCAGACCTACCAATTGGAAAGCGGAACATTATATTGAAACGCAGGAATTTAAAGAAGATGATATAATACAGAAAGACATAGAACTAAGTCTGGCAGAATGGCGATTGAAGACGAAAAAATTTGTTACAGATGAAAAATTGAATGCTATTGCTGCTGAAGTTATCGCAAAAGCGGAAGCTCCCTGGACAGAGCCGGAGCCAGCTCTTTCGAGGCTTGAACGCATTCATGATGCTTTAATAAAAAAGATCGTGGAATTGGAGGGCGGAGCAAAATGATCATCAGCGGCAACTATAATATTTATGATGTGCGCGCATTCGTTGAAGGGCTCGGCAAGGCTGTTCTGGGAGTAGTTCGTGTTTCGATAATAGGAGCTTCGGGATCGGAATGTTCCGGCTGGCTTATCACAGACAATTTGGTGGTTGTACCGGATTATGCCGTGACGGGCGGAGAAAAATTTTTATGCTACAGCGGCAATGATGCCGCCATTGAAGCGGTGCTGGTATCCCGGCCAACTGAAAAAGGGACCGGAGAAATGCCGGCTTTATTACAACTCAATCAGCCGTTGACTGCAAAAGCTCCGGGGTTAGACACTGCCACTCCGAAGATCAACGACATGATATGTATTCTTCAGTATCCTGCAAAAGTAAACGCGCATTTCAGCATCGGGAATATTACAAATGTTGATGCAACAGGATTGGAATATACTGCGAGCACTCAGCCCGGAAGTGGTGGCGGTCCTGTTATCAGCCTGAATAGCTGGAAGGTACTTGGCATGCATACCATGGCGGGCTCGGACCCCTCTATGAACAAAGGTATTCGCCTGGACCCTATCCTGGACACACTGCGCCTCTCCACTGCCTGGCCTGAAATAGCTCAGTTTCATCGCATGGCGGAAACCGCATCGGAACCGCCTGCTCCGATCATTGATCTTTCCGCAGGAGGTGATGAGATAAATATCGACATGACCCGTGGCGAGATACAGCTTGAACAATTCAACCTTGAAAAATTCAGCTTTGAAGATCCAAAGAATAAAGAAATAAAGAACGATCATCTGCTACAGGCCGCATTGCAATGGAGTTTTGATCCCGGTAAGCTGAACAAAGATCAGCAGCAACAACTAAGATCATTGGTAGTAGACCCTGAAGCAACTGCATGGACCTTAAAATCGAATGAGCGGCAGCGAATTCTTCAATCTGCAGGATCGCTTGATGCGCTGCAACTGCAGCCCACCCCCAAAAAAATATTGCATCCCGGGCAGGTAGTGATCAACAGGATACTTGCTGGTCCACCTTATAATGTAAATGAGATACAAGAGGCCGAATTGCCATACTGGCTGCAGGCTGTCAGATGGTTTTCAGATATTATTCCCGGCCTGCCTTCTCCGGTGGAAATAAATACCGTACTGGAAAGAAAAAGAACGAGGAGTTGGTTGTTGAGCATGATAGAAGGTTTTACCGGCCGTGATCAGGAACTGAAAGAGATAAAGGATTGGTTTGATAAAAACGATGCCGGTCCGTTGCTGGTTACCGGTGTTGGCGGAATGGGCAAGTCTGCCCTGATCGCCTACTTCGTTTATGGATTACCGCAAGAAACATTGTTGTTGTGGCTGGATTTTGACCGGGCCGATCTTGCGCCGGACGATGCGGTATCCTTATTAAAAGCCATAAGTGAACAGGCCGCTGTGCAGCTTCCGGGATTTTTGCAACCTGAAGTAGATGAAACAACCTGGAAAGAAAATGCAACAGAACTTGGCAAGCGCATAAAGCAAGCTACAGAAGGCTTGCCACTGCCGCTGCTGGTGCTTGACGGATTTGAAGTGGCCCAGCATGTTAAGCAATACCATGAGATATGGGATGTGCTGGAATTGATCCTTGCTGAAGTACCGCGGCTGAAGATCATCGTTAGTGGGCGTGCTCCTGTAAAATCTTTAAAGCTCGGAGGAAAAGCGGCAGTTCCGTTAACGCTGGAAGGCCTGGAACCGGAAGATGCTACCACCTGGTTAAAAGCGCATAAGATCAGCAAAAAGAAAGTTGTAGAACAGGTAATAAATATTTCGCTCGGTATTCCGTTGAGGTTAAAGCTCGCAGTGCGCCTGATAGAAAGTGGCGGGTCGGTAGACAAAGTCCCGAAAGATCTTCCTAAAACGCTTGTAGAGGGATATTTATACCGTCGCATACTCGATCGCATTATGGACCCGGTGCTGGAACCAATAGTGAAAGACGTATTGATACTACGCAAATGCAGCCAGCCGATGATTGAAGAGATGTTCACCGATAAAATTCCCGCCGGACTTACAGTGACCGACATGTATCAGCGGCTTTCGCGTGAAATGTCGCTGGTGGGAGATTCGGAGAACTTATATCCATCCATTGTGGCCGTTGCTAAACCCGATATACTGGAGTTGCGGCCGGAAGTAAGGGCTGCTACGCTTGGCCTGTTGGAAAAAGATGATCCCAAACAGGTGCTGTCTGTAGATGAAAAAGCCGTGACCTGGTATTCGAAACAGGATCTGAAAGAAACAGAAAATGTTGCGGAGCTCGTATATCATTTGCTCAGATTAAAAAAACTTGATGATGCAAAAAAAGTATGGCGCATAGAATGTGTGCCGCTGTTGAAATACTCCGTGGAAGAATTGCCTGCATCTGCCGTGGATGAACGTCATTGGCTGGAACAGCAGGTAGGAAAAGAAGATGATGATGGATTTGACGATTTGTCTGCATGGGAAATACAGGCAGCGTTGGAAATAAAAAATAAACTAAGCAGGGGAATTACAAGGGGTCTAAGCGAGATGTTATACGTAAGAAAAGAGCGTACGGATAACAGCCCGCTGTTGATCTATGATGCCTGGGACCGCTGGCTTGCCCAGGACAGCAAAGGGGCGCTTGCGCTCCTGCAGAATGCCCGGCCGGCAGAAGGGCCTGTGCTAAGAGACCGGTTAGTATTGCAGGCGTTCTTCGCCGAACAGCTCGGAGATATAAAAGCTGCCGATGATGCATTACAGAAAGTATCCGATGTGAGCTTCTGGAGTAGCCGTCAATCGGGTGAGATAGAAGCAATGGCAGTTAAGGCTGCACGTGTGCGTTTGACTGTTGATCTGAAAAAAGAAATAGCGGTATACAAGACAATCAAAACAACCGACAGTCCCAGCCTGATTGATTTTCTTAAGCATTTCCTGCATCCCGGCGATCTCATCACGCCCCAGTTAAATAATATGATCAACCTGCGTTACAAACAGGAATCCTATGGTTCAAGCCTGATGATACCTATGTATCCTGACAGCCTTAAGAATTTTTTAAGCCGGTTGCAGGAACAGAGAAAAACAGATGCACCGTTTTCTTTTTCTCTTTATGAAGACCTGTCAGACGATTCCATTCATGCGTGGAAGGAAAAAGTGCTGTCTGAGACAGTAACGATTGACAATGAATTTAAAACTAATGTAGCAGAACTTGCCGTCAAGGGTGCATACCGCTGGAGGCTGGCTACACAGGATATGCTGCTTGCAGATCTTTGCAGGCTTGCCGAAGAAGACGCTAAAAAAATGGATATTTTAAAACTGGCCGTTGTAAGCACACTGGCTGCATTTCGCGGGCAAGAAGCCGGTGCATTAATAAACAATATTTATTTTGCCAACATTGATGAGCTTCTTCAAAAAGTGTATCAGAAAAGTCATCAACTTATCACTGAATTTCCAGGTGATGAACGTATGATGATTTTGAAGGAGATGACCGGGGGTTCAGATATGGACTTACTAAGAGGAGCCTTGATGAGTCATTATTCGGCAATGATGAGTCACCTCGTTAAAGAAGGAAATCCATTGCCGCTCCCTTTAAAATTCAGCCAACCTGAAACGCCTTCAATTATATTGTGTTTAGTTGGGCCGCAACCTATCCAGCTTTTATGCAAGCGTATTCTTGGACTTCCTGATCATATTAAACTCATACCATAATGCCAGCTCTTCTCGACGCCTTCCCATTTCCTTTTCATTTGCGCGAAGCACAACAGCTGCTTGCCACACTTAGTAAGTTGTATACGAACGTTGCGAAAGCTTCTGCAATAGCTGAAGACAGTGGCATTGATACCACACAGATAGATACAGAGCAGGCGGTTTATTTTGTATGGAGAGAAATATTAAAAGAGGCTTCCAAACAAGGAATACTACGTCAGCTCATTCAAAACATCGTGGACAGGCTCAGTGAAACCAGCCCAGTACGCCCTTTTTTGCAAGACCTCCTTGCCAATAAAACGTCGCCGCCTGAAGCAGAACCATTGCGACCCGACGGATCGCCCAAATTCATTAACGGTAACGATGAGGTAAAAAATAATGAATCTCTCCTGTACCGCGACGATCTTACTTTGCAAATAGGAAGACTTCCCGCATTTATAGAGGTATTGCAGCGCATGCTGCAATTTTCTCCTGCAGTTTGCAAACTTTCAGTTGACATCAATGCAGTGAGTCAGGTGGGAACTGCTTTTCGTATAAGCGAAGATCTGCTGCTTACCAACTGGCATGTTGTGCACGATGAAGAAAACAAGGTACGCGCAACTTCGGTAAATGCAGAATTCGGGTACCAGGACAATGGCAGCGGTGGAATATTATCGCCTCAGATAATTCAGTGCGATGTGAACTCTATTGTTACCAGTGAAGCAGACGATTGGGCCATCATACGCGTTCAATCTGCCATGGACAATGCATGGCCTGTTATAAAACTTTCCGAAGCGGTGCCGCCGGTGCTCAATACATCGGCCTATATTATTCAACATCCGCTTGGAGGAAGCAAACGAATTGGTTTTGTACGGAACCAGGTATCGCAGTTTGACGACCGCGTTGTGCAATACATTACAGATACGCAGGAAGGATCGTCAGGTGCACCGGTCTTTAACAGCTTTGGTATGCTGATAGCCTTGCACCATGCAGGTGGAAGACCACAGGAAATAGTAGGACGGCCTCCACTTAAAAAGAATGAAGGCATACGCATCTCCCGCATAATAAGTGCCCTTGCGGAGCAAAACATACACTTACCCTGACCATAACAACTATATTTTGTTCCGGCAAACTGATACACCAATAAACAAGTAAACCAATAAACCCTTAAACCTTCACAATGGCCACTACACAAACCGCCGAACGCATCTGGAAAATATTTTCACGGCCTACACCTCCGCAACGCAAAGCTTATCTTCAGAACGTCCGCGCATTGAAGGAGGGCGATCAAAAACCCATCCTTACTTTTTCGCATTTCAACAGCGATCACATGAAGCGTGTAAAGGAGATAGTTGACAGATGGAATGGATTGGTAAACGCAAACGGCAGGAGTGAAGAGCAGTTGTTGAATGCGGTGCTGGACGATTTTGAATCGATGCAGGGAAAAGAAAATCCCGATCTTCTTTATTTTAGTCTCGAAGTATTTATTACCCATTTTAAAGGCAGCGCGTCATTCAGCATTCCTTCTATACTGGTGCGTGAACCTGAGTTGACTGCCCCTTCGAAAACAGAAGAAGGATTTGTAAAGGAAGTGGCCCTGGGTTCTGCTGCAGAAACAAAACTCGATTGGTTCCGTGAAGACCCGCTGCTCAACGAACATCATGCACACTGGCATGTAGTGTACGACACCAGCCAGGATGGGGGATACGACCGCCAGGGAGAAATGTTCTTTTACATGCACCAGCAAATGCTGGCGCGTTATGATGCGGAACGTGTAGGGGAACAAGTGCCGAGGGTGGCCCCTTTTAGTGATATGCGAAAACCAATTAAGGTAGGATACACCGTTGGTCCCGATGAAAGCATCAGCCAGGAATTTGGAACAGACCGCGAACCCAATAAAAGCGTGGAAGAAAACGCTGCAAACTGGCAGGTGCAGGCGAGAAAGCTGCTGGATTCTGATATCGACAAAGGTTTATATGATCCTGATGAGGCGATCGCTGATCCGCTTGTACAGGAAACAAACGCAATCAATTCACTCGGTTCAACTATAGAAGCAAATAAAAATCCGCAGGGGCTCGACAGGCCTTACCGGTCGTATCACGGAGCCGGACATAATTTTATCGGCGATATCAACCAGGGCGTGATGTTCAGCACAGTAGTAGCTATACGCGATGTTGTTTTCTGGGAATGGCATAAAGAAGTAGATACGCATTATGTGCGGTTGCAGGAACGTTTTGATCCTTACAATTTTTCAAAAGATGCTCCGCCTGTTGTAATGAGAAATGGAAGCGATGAAGAAGGCGAGCCGGATTCTATGGACGTAATACTTTGTTTTTCGAAAGATATTCCCGGTTTTGGCAAACCAGGGTTTGATGGGGCCGCGCTTGGAGAGCAGGTGTTTGGAAATGATAGCTGGGATAAAGAATTTGCAAACGAAAGTATATCGTTTAAAGATTCGAACAATAAAAACAGGTCCATCATTACAACCAACACGCTCGTTACAACCCTTAATTATGGAACGGTTAAATATGAAGTGGATGGCGAACAAAAGCAATATGATTTTTCTTACCTGAATCATGAGCCCTTCTCTTATTTCATACGTGTGCAAAATACTTCTCATGAACAAAAGCTGGTAACTGTGCGTATTTTCATTGCACCAGCTTCGGAGATGAACGATCGTACATGCTGGATAGAATTAGATAAATTCCGGCATGAACTTCAGCCGGATTCTAAAACAGTTATTTTCCGAAGCGATACGGAGTCTTCTGTGATCCGGAAACCTGCAGTACAAGATCCCACTACGTACAACATAACGTTTGAAGACTCAAGCGAAAACGATGTGGATTGTAAATGCGGATGGCCTTATCACCTGCTGATACCTAAGGGCGGGCGTACTGAGGAAGGGGGGAACTATAAATTAGTTGTAATGATGAGCGATGGCGAAAAAGATTCTATAAAAGAAGAAGCAAATTGCGGTTCATTGAGTTTTTGCGCGGCAAAAGAAGCTAAATATCCTGATAAGCGGCCGCTGGGTTATCCATTCAACAGAAAATTCAAAGGCAACGGTAATGCGATCATAAATACCATTACCACGCAGAAAAATTTCGCGTGCAGGTCAATTAAAATTCAGCATACGATATGAAGCCTGAATCGCCGGTGATAGAATTGTATTGCAGTGATGAATATGGCGGGCTGCCTGCCTTAAGGCGCGAACTGCGTAAAGCGCTGGTGCAGTTGGAACGGCCCCCTTGCTGGAATGAATATTACAAAGGCTGGAGCAATGTGCCTTCGCATCTGAAGAATGCCGCTTATCCTGCATTGTTTGTAAACTACAAAATGGTTTGGAGCCATGCAGGCGATAAGGATACAGCACCTTCTGCTGAAATGTTTAAGGACATTTTATTGCAGCCGCCTAAAATAAAACGGACAATAAAATGGAAGCAGGTAATAAAAACGAATGCTTCTTTCCTGATGGCTGTTATCATTGCATTCTTTCCTAAATGTCCTTTCTGCTGGGCTGCTTATATGAGTATGTTCAGCTTTTTGGGTTTGAATACCATTTCCTATCAACCCTGGCTGCTGCCTTTATTCATTGTCTTGTTCTTTGCCAATCTTGTATCTCTTTATTTCAACCGCAAGCATCACGGATATAAATTACTGCTGCTTAGCCTGGCCGGCGCATTGCTGATTGTGATGAACCGCCTGTACTGGAATGTTCCGGTAATAGTATACTGTGGTGCAGCTTTGCTGGTTACAGCTTCTTTATGGAACAGCCTTTCGGGGAGGATGGTCAATTCTATCAGGGCATATTTTCTTAAGAGCTGGTCATTAGGTCATTAGGTCATTGGGTCAAAAGTGAAACGTCAAATGTAAGTGCATTTGACGTTTCACTTTTGAATTTAGTATTACAAATAAATCAATGACCAATGACCAAATGACCAAATGACTTCATCGTACCAGACAACTACATATATATGTCGTAGAGGGCGTTAGCGTATTCAGTAATTTTAGTTATCCTCCAATGCATTCCTTATCCCCGATTTCTAAATTACTAATACCAAACTTATGCTACGGGTTATCAGGCTTAGCTTACTGCTGTTATTGTCATCAGTATCCGTTGATGCGCAACGTTTTTTAGGAACAGTTCGCGATCCGGCGAATCCCTCGCAGCAAGATGTTGTATTTGGCGGAAAAGTGCTTATTGCCGGCAACGGCGATGTATTTATGCTCCGCTACGATGATGCAGGGTTTACCCAGCTCAATTATCCTGTTATCGGAGGAACTCAACTTAAATACAGTACTCATCGGAATCCACCTGTAATATACGGGTCTGCTGTTTTTTTTGTGCTCAATATAACCACCACCACATCCACCACATACCTGTATCGTTTTGCCGGGACCATTTTCACCAGGATAATAGTGCCGGGCAACATAAGGTCTAACTGCATTGTTTACGCCGGCAACCTTTATTTCATCAGCGATGTTTCGGGAGTTAATAAACTTTTCCGCTACAATGGAACAACAGTTACCGAGATTTCTGTAAGCATACCCGGCAATCCCGCTTCTACCAGTTGCCAGTTGCATGTTAGTGAAGGATTTCTTTATATTTCAGGATTCGGGCTTGCTACCGGTTCTGCCAAATTCATAAAACGTTATAACGGCACTTCATTTTTAACGCTTCCTTACGCAGGAGCAGGCACTAATATCCAGGATGTTTATGGCGTGCCCGGAACATCGAACGTTTATTTTACAAGCCATGAACGCATTATCTACTACAATGGAAGCACAGTAAGCGAAGTGTATTTCAATGCAGGCGAATCTGTGGCTGCAAGGATGTGGGGGAACAGCCTGTATTTCACAACGGGTGTTGGCTCCTCGCCGGGCCGCGTAAATTACCTGCACAGATTGACAGGAGGAACACTCAGTACTCCAGCTTTGCCGGCCGGCGCCAGTATTGCGAATGCGCCAATGACCAATCCCGAAGTTTTTGGCGATCAGTTATACGTAGGAGCAGTATATACAGACGGCAGCACCAAGCTGCTAAGGCACAATGGCGTAAGCTTTTCTCCGGCATTTACAATTACCGGAACTGCCGGAACCAATATAGTGCTGTTCCTGCGCGGACCAAACCTGGTTGTACAACCAAATTTCGGGAACGGCAACAAAGCATACGATTATACCGGCACCAGTTTTACGGAGATATTTGGCGTACCAGGCAGACTAATGTTCCAATGGATCAACGGCACCAACTGCAATCATTTGTGGGTAAACTATTATACTGATGCAAGCGGTATTAAATGGGCTTATGCGAAAGAACCGCTTGGCTGTCCTCCGCCTGTACCGCCCGCCATGCCTGTCATACCGGAGCATTTCAGGGATTACGAACGTTATGATGTTACGATGTACGGACCTGAAAGAGGTTGGTGCTGGTCTGAGATCATCATCGATTGGGTAATTGTGCCCATTTGCCAGTTGCCGCCTTGTCCTTTGCCCAACTACGAAGCGCGCATGACGGATGCCAATAACGGCATTGCATGGTTGCAGAAATTCGACAAGCCTTCAACGCTGCATGTTCCATTGCAGGATGTGCAGGGATATAAAACGGTGCTTGCTTCAACGGATGTTGGCAAAGAACTGGCTGTGTTTGACGCCGACCTGCCTGAAAAAGGTATAGCTACTGTTACACTTAACATGAAGCCGAAACAGAATTATTTCAAATTGAGCGCCACCACCAAAAATAACCAGGTAGTTCCCTTGACAGTAACATTGATAAATGCAAAGGGAGTTAAGATTTGGGAAAAAACCTTCACCGCGCCTTTCTCTCAGGAAATAACTGATACTGTTCAGGAGGCCGGACAAACTTTGATATTCTCAGTTCCTGATGGGATGAAGCTGATTACCAAGTCGGGTGGAAGAGTGGAGGGGTCATTAGGTCAATAAGTCATTAGGTCATTAGGTCATTAGGTCATTAGGTCAAACGTAATACATTTGACCTTTTATTTTTGACCTAATGACCTAATGACCCAATGACCAATGACCAATGACTTCTTAGAACGTCACACCCACACCCACCTTAAACGCCCTGTTATAAGAATCGAAATTCTGATTGGCATCTACTTTGGATAAGCCATGATCATAGGCTGCAGATATGTTCACTCCATTGGCGAACTGGTAACCTACGCCACCTGTAAGGCCAACATCCCAGCGATTGAATTGTTCTGTTGCATCCATTTTAGTGTTCAGCAGGTTGAATCCAAGAACACCTGCTGTTGTACGCAGATCGGATTTTGCAAGATAAGAAACCTGCGGACCTGCAAATACCTGGAAGCCGCTGATGTTTGCTTTAATTAAAACCGGAAGATCTATGTATTGTGAAGTAAGTTTTGCACCTGCATTTACACCCAATAACTCAACGCCTTTTCCTTTAAGCGTGCCTTTTACATCATAACCTTTTTGAGAATAATATAAACCCGGCTCAATGGATACGATCTCGCCTACGGGAATACTGGCGTAACCTCCTGCAAAGAAACCTGAGTGATTGCTGGTGGTGATCATGCCATCGGTAAAATCAAGCAGATTTTTAAAATTGTTAACAGCTTCGCCTCTCATGCCGGATGAAACATAGCCGGCGCGTACGCCAAAAGATGGCTGCTGTGCGAAAGAGATGGAGGCAATAGTAAAAGCGATAAAGAGTAGAATTGTGTTTTTCATAATCAGGGAACGTGGTTTTTTAAATCGTTCTGGTTGCAATAGACCGGAAATTCATGCCATTGATTAATGGACACGTTCTAAGCTTATGTTAAAGGAGAATTGTTAAGAGTTTTTGCAATGAGGATTTTTAGCAGCCGGGAACGCGGGTTATTAGGATCTGTTAGGATTAATTAAGATCAGTTGCTGCAATTGCTTAACGATTCAAAATTTCAAGAACAATCCTAATAAACCCTAACAGATCTTAATGATCCGCGTTCCCTTCATTTTTCATTAATCGTCGGAACTTCTCGATAATTGCTCTCATGCGAATGCCTTCATTGGCATTGTGTGTTCCTTCTCCATTCAGCTTTCGCAATTGTCCACCACCATGATGAATACCTATAAGCTGCCATTTACCATTGAAGATAGGGCTGCCCGAACTGCCGCCCGCTGTGGGTGTGCGGTAATGCATTCTTCGATCATCGAAGTCAAGCAGTGCATTATCCTGGAGGGAAAGCTGCATAGTGCCTTTATCAGGATGGCCTATGATATAAACTCTTCCGGTATCAGGCGGCGGTACTTCGTTAGATAACTTAAATAATTGAACTTCTTTTTGCGCAAGCGCTTCTTTTATCCTGGCTTCATCTGCTGGCTTGAAGGTGAGTATTGTAACATCAAGGTCGTTCATAGGAGAAGTAAAAATAATATCGCTTACTTCCAATGCGCCTTGCACGCCAAGTACTTCGAAAATAATAACAGATTCATTTGGCCGTAAAGCATCCCTGTCTGTTTCTTCATTGGAAATCACATGCGAATTGGTGAGCAATAGCAGTTTGTCTTTCAACTCCGCACCAAGATGCTCGCCATCGAGAATAAATCCGGTACCTAAGCCGATGGTTGCCTGAGTGCCTATGCGTGCAACCGGCAGGCAGCGTTGCGCTCCCAACATATACCATTCATATGTTTGGAAACTATCCTTACCAAGTACCTTTTGAACATGCTGGCGTGTAA
>JBAVMD010000355.1:0-7022 GCA_049689695.1 Chitinophagaceae bacterium
GTTTGCATCTGCTTCTTTCGATGCCTCTGTAGCGGAAATATTTATGATGACCGCTGCCGGCGCCGCGCTCTATATTATCGGCGAAGAGATCAGAAAAACACCATCGCTGCTGGAGAAATACATCAACGATCATAAATTGAATATCGTAACGCTGCCGCCCGCCTATTTACGATTGACACAGGTAGAAAATTTAAAAAACCTCGATATATTAATAACCGGCGGCGACATGCCCGCTTTTGATGATGTGATCACTTTCTCCAGATACGGACAGTATTTCAACGTGTATGGACCAACAGAAGCAAGCATCTCTGCCAGTATATTCAAACTAGAAAAGGATCGCGTACCTGAGAACAGGAACATACCGATAGGCAAACCTATTGGCAATACGCGTCTTTACATAGTAAGCGATCATCTTAAACTGATGCCGCAGGGAGTCGTGGGCGAGCTCTGCATCGCAGGCAAAAACCTGGCGAACGGTTACCTGAACAGGCCTGAACTCACTGAGTCGAAATTTGTGGACGATCCTTTTACGCCTGGAGAAAAAATGTACAGAACGGGCGACCTCGCAAGATGGCTGCCCGATGGTAATATTGAATACATCGGTCGTAAAGACGACCAGGTAAAGATCCGTGGCAACCGTGTTGAGATAGGAGAGATACAGACCGCTATACGTGCTCTGCCAGATGTAGAGTCTGCAGTAGTCATTGCAAAATCAGGCAAGCTGGGCAACAAGGAACTGGTTGCATACATAGTAGGAAATAAAGAATTGAAAGTACAGGAACTGCGTACTTACTTGTCTGCACAACTTCCTTCATTTATGATGCCGGGCCATTTCGTTCAGCTTGACAGCATACCACTTACTACCAATGGTAAAATAGATAAGAAAGCATTGCCTGATCCGGAAGGAATAAGCATTTCAACAGGCGCTGAATATATAGCGCCAAGGAATGCGATGGAAGAAAAACTGGTGATGATCTGGCAAAAGATTCTCGACAAAGAAAAAATTGGAATAAAGGATGGCTTTTTCGAACTGGGTGGAGACTCCATAAAAATTCTGAGAATGCTTGCTGAATTTGAAAAAGAATTCAAATTCCAGATACCTATTGCGGAAGTTTATAAGAATGATACCATCGAACAGGTGATGGAGTATGTTTCTGACAATGTTAAACTGATGCAGCAGCATGAGGAAATCAAAGAAGCCTATGGGGCTGTAACGAAAGAGATCGAAGAATTAAAGCAGCGCATCCTGCCATTGTTGCCCGAGCAGGAGAGGAATAACATTGAAGATATTTATCCCATGAGCGATATCGAAAAGGGGATGGTGTTCGAATCGCTGGCGAATGAAGGCTTGGGGATCTATCACAGCCAGATGATCTTATCGAGAACATTCTCTGGCTTCGAGATCAAAAGGTTCAGGTCGGCCATGTCGTTGATCGTTCAAAAGCACTCGATACTGCGCACTGGATTCAACATAAGTGATTTTGAAAAAGAAGTTCAGATCGTTTACAAAAAAGTAGAAGTTAAGGTGGGCTACCAGGACCTTACAGGCATAAGCCCGCAGGAACAACAGCAGGTAGTCACTGATTTTGCCGAAGCCGAACGCAAGAAACCTTTTAAGGTAGCCAGCGCTCCGTTGTGGAGAATGGATGTGTTCAACATGGGAAAGAACAACATCGTATTTGTATTTCAATGCCACCATGCCATTATCGATGGCTGGAGCGATGCCTTATTCCTCTCCGAACTGAACAACCTGTACCTGAAGCTGAATGAAAACCCTACACACCGGCCTGCACCATTACAATCGGGCTATAAGGATTTTATCATCGAGCACGAGGCATATAAGAAAGATGAATCCGTAAAAGAATTCTGGAAGCAGGAATTGTCTGATGCCGGCCAGCTTGACCTGTTCACACAGGAAGATGAAGAAACAAGGGTTATTCGTCAGCTCGATAATGCATTTGTACAGCAACTGGAGGCGAAAGCGCTTGAATTGAATACCACGGTTAAAACGCTTTCCATAGCAGCTTTCATGTATATGCTTAGAACGCTGAACTATGAAAGCGGGATCGTTGCCGGTCTGGTGACCAATACCAGGCCTAACCGCGAAGACAGCGATAAAATACTTGGCTGCTTTTTGAACACTATTCCGCTGAAGGTCCAGGTAAATGAGCAGGAAACGTGCGCAGAATATATAACCGGGGTTCATAAAAAATTAATTGCACTAAAAGATTATGAGCGATTGAGCATACTGGAGATATCAAGATTGTTCGGCAAGCAATCATTGTCTGGCAATCCTTTTTTTGATGTATTGATCGACTACGTGGATTTTCATGCATACAATGCAGTCAAAAATGATGATGCACCAGGCGAAGAAATTAGTGATGAAGAAGGGAAACCCGGGATGGCAGCATTTGCCCGCACGAATACCTACATGGACTTCATGATAGAAAGGACTGGTGGTGGCTACCATCTCAACCTGCGGAAGAGAAAGAAGTTCAGGTCAGGATTTACAATGGAAAAGATCGCGGAACTGTATACCATCATACTCCGCCATTTTGTGGAAGGCACTTCATTGCCAATGAACCAGGCCGCATACATAGGCGCCGCAGAGAAAGATCGTTTGCTGAATGAGTTCAACGATACTGCTGTATCATATCCTGCCGATAAAACATTGCTCGATCTGTTCAGCGAACAGGTGAAGAAAGCGCCTGAAGCTATCGCCGTACGCTTTGATGAAAAGCAGATCAGCTATCAGCAACTTCATGAAGAATCGAACAAACTTGCTGCTTATTTGCACGCCCAATACGCGCTTCAGCCGAATGATCTTGTGGGGATCATACTGGACCGGTCTGACAAAATGATCGTCTCCATATTAGGTGTTTTGAAAAGCGGTGCAGCGTATGTGCCGGTGGATACGGATTATCCAGCTTCCCGCAAAGCGCACATCATGAAAGATGCGGGAATGAAATTGCTGATCACTCAGACCGACTATATTTTCGACCTCGATTATTACGAGGGAGCAATATTTGCGATAGACGTGCAGACTGATTACCTGGATGCAGTTAGTGACATGGGCGGTATGAAAGTCCATCCCCGGAATCTCGCTTATGTGATCTATACATCAGGTTCCACAGGCGGTCCTAAAGGCTGCGCCATTAGCTGGAGTAATCTTAACAACTATATCCGGTGGGCGAATAATTATTATTTCAAGGAAGGTTCGCCTGCAAGTTTCGGTTTATTTACTTCGCTTTCCTTCGATCTTACTGTTACCAGTATTTTTTGCACGCTCACACAGGGCGGTGCTTTGAATATTTACAACCAACGCGAAGAGTTGACCGAGGTACTGCGTCACAGCTTCAGCAACGAGAGCGGTATTAACTGTATTAAGCTTACGCCTTCGCACATCAACATGCTTCATCATCTCGGTGTTACATCTTCCACTATGGACTGTGCCATTGTGGGCGGTGAAGAAGTTACACAGCATCATGTTCATGTTTTGAAGAACATCAATCCATCCATAAGGATATACAATGAATATGGTCCTACAGAAACCACTGTAGGATGCATTGTAAAGCAATTAGAAGAAAACGAACCGGTGCTTATTGGACGACCCATCGCTAATGCACGGGTATATATTTTAAATGATCAGCAGGGTTTGTCGCCCGTTGGCGTGGCAGGAGAAATATGCATTGGTGGAAACGGTGTAGGCATCGGTTATATAAATGCTCCCGAACGCACTGCTGAGAAATTTATTTCTAATCCATTTGCCGGGGGCAATATTTATAAAACCGGCGATCTCGGCAGGTGGCTGCCAAATGGTGAAATAGAATTCTTTGGAAGGAAAGATGAACAGGTGAAAGTGAGAGGTTACCGCATCGAACTGGGCGAGATCGAAAACGTTCTGCTCAGGAATCCGCAGGTTCAATCTACAGTAGTAGTAACAAGGCAAAGCAGGGAAGGCGAGAAGCAATTGATCGCATACGTGATAAGTACCGATACATTGAATGAAACTGATCTGCGTGCATGGTTAGGAAAAATGCTGCCTGCGTACATGGTCCCTGCCCATTTTGTTCAATTGCAGCAGTTGCCTTTAACGCCCAATGGTAAAGTAGATAAAAAAGCCTTGCCCGATATTCAGAAAACCGCGCTTGCTTCTGCAACTGCTTATACAGCTCCGCGCAATGAGTTAGAAGAGAAAATGGTTAAGATCTGGGAAAGGATATTGGAAAGAGAGAACCTGGGCATCAGGGCTGGTTTCTTTGAATACGGTGGAGACTCCATCAGGATACTGCGGATGCTCTCTGAATTAAAAACAAAGTTGGGCATTGAGGTTTCTATTTCCGATGCCTACAAATACACAACAATAGAAAAGCTCGCAGACCATATCGATCAGAATAAAGACCTGATGGGTGAAAGAAGCCGCAGAGCGAAAGAAGCAGAAGACATTGTTAAAGAAGAGTTCAGGGAGTTGAAGCAGCGGATTTTATCTGCAATGGATGTTTCATTGCAGGATATCATTGAGGATATCTACCCGATGAGCGATATCGAGAAAGGAATGATCTTCGAATCGCTTGTTAACGAAGGTTCGGCTGTATATCATGATCAGATGGTCCGTCCTTGGGTAATACCTGATTTTGATATTGAAAGATTCAGGCTGACCGTAAGCCTGCTGGTAGAAAAGCACCCGATGTTAAGGACCAGCTTTAACATGGTTGATTATGAAACGCAGGTACAGATCGTTCATAAAAAAATAGATGATCCTGTTACTTACCGTGATATTTCTTCCCTTACCGCGCAGCAGCAGGAAACAACCGTTCGCGCTTTTGTAAGCGACGAGCTTCGCAATCCTTTCAATTTTGCAATCGCTCCCTTGTGGAGGATTTGCATATTCCGCTGCGCGAAAGATGAGATCATACTTGTTTTCCAATGTCATCATGCAATCATCGACGGTTGGAGCGACACACTGCTGATGACCGAGTTGAACAATTTATACATTCAGTTGGGCGAGGATCAATCATACCGGCCGTTGCCCTTAAAATCAAGCTATAAAGATTGTGTTATTCAGCATGAAGTGGATAAGCGTGATGCATCCGTAAGGCAATTCTGGCAGGAAGAGCTCAAAGATTATAGTCGTCTTGATTTGTTTACCGAGGAAGAAGACAACCAGGTACATATACATCCTGCGGATCCTGCTATCATCGAAAAGATGGAAAAAGCAGCAGCATCATTGAACACTACGGTAAAGGCAATATCGTTGAGCGCCTATTTATACATGCTCAAAATATTGAGCAATGAAAATGAGATCGTGGCAGGCTTGCTCACCAATATCCGACCCAATTGTGAAGACAGCGATAAGATTCTTGGCTGCTTCCTGAATACCGTTCCATTAAGAATGGTGATAGATGGCAGCACAAAATGCGCTGATTATGTTGCCCTTGTTCAGGATAAGATCATTCAATTAAAAGATAAAGAAAGATTGAGCCTGCTGGACATTACATTGATACACGATAAGCAATTGAATTTTGGCAACCCGTTCTTTGATGTATTGTTCAACTATGTGGACTTTCATGAGTATGCCCATATAAAAACGCCCGTTTCTTCCGGGCAACGTGAAACGCCATCGGCTGCTCCTGACATTTTCGGAAATATCCGCGGTAATACGCATTTTGATTTTCTTATAGATAGAACATTGGGAGCTTACAAAGTGATCCTGATGCTCACCAGAAAATTAAAATCAGGGCTCTCGCCGGAAGGCATTACGGAGTTGTATCTCCACATACTGGATCATATCATTACCAATCCCGATCGCGCCATAAACGTGACGGAGTATATGAATTCAAAAGAGCGTGAAAAGCTGTTGTTTGAATTCAATGATACGCAAGCTGAATATCCGCACAACATCACCATCATCGATCTGTTCAATCAACAAGTCATTAAAGCTCCTGATGAAACAGCTATAGTTTCGGAAGATAAAGCGCTTAGCTACCGTGAATTGAATGAAAAAAGCAATCAGCTTGCAGACTATCTCAGGCGGAATTATAACATAAAGAAAGATGACCTCGTAGGGATTAAACTGGAGCGTACGGAGTGGCTGCTGGTAGCCATTCTTGCGGTGTTGAAATCAGGTGCCGCTTATGTTCCGATGGACCCGCAATACCCGCAGGAACGCATTGCTTATATGATTGAAGACAGCCATTGCGTGGCAGTGCTCGACGAAGAGCATTTAGAGATCTTCAAAGAACAGCAGCAGCAATACAGCAGCGTGAATGCTGAAATTGTTTTGTCGCCGCAAGACCTGGCTTATGTTATCTATACATCAGGTTCTACCGGCAAACCAAAAGGTGTGATGATCGAGCATGGCAACGTAGTGAACTTCTTTTCAGGGCTAAGCGATCGCCTGAACGTTAATGAACAGGACTGTATGCTGGCGGTCACAAGCACTTCATTCGATATTTCTGTTCTTGAATTGCTGTGGACCTTGTGTAACGGCGTGCAGGCGGTGCTTCATTCTTCAGCACATGGATTGAGCACGCTTGACAGGTATGTTGCCAGCCAGGACATGGAGTTGGACTTCAGTCTTTTCTTCTTCTCCAGCTACAATAATAAAGTGGAGGATAAATACAGCCTGTTGCTGGAGTCGGTGAAATATGCCGATGCAGAAGGGTTTAAAGCTGTATGGATACCAGAGCGCCACTTCCATGAATTCGGCGGGCTTTATCCAAATCCATCTGTTGTAAGTTCAGCTTTGGCAATGATCACAAAGCAGATCGAACTGCGAAGCGGAAGTGTTGTTTCTCCCTTGCACGATGCCATGAGGATTGCGGAAGAGTGGTCTGTGGTAGATAATCTCTCGCACGGCCGTGTTGGTCTTTCGTTCGCATCTGGTTGGAACCCGAATGATTTTACGCTTTCTAAAGTTGATTTCAAAGACCGGCAGAAAGTAATGTATGAGCAGATTGAAACGGTGAAACATCTCTGGAAGGGCAATAGCATAACAAGGACAAATGCACTCGGAAATGAGA
>JBAVMD010000356.1:0-2235 GCA_049689695.1 Chitinophagaceae bacterium
GCAAGCTCCGGCCTTTGTATTCCCTTAATAATCCGGCTGCTGAAATACTCGAGGGGATTGATCGCTTGCACTTTAAAAGAAGTGCTGATGATCTTTCTTTTTTTCTTTAGCTCTGCCAGCGGCATGGCCAGGCGTATGCTTATCCACAATTGATCTTTGTCGATCGGCTTTTCTGCTTTAATAACAAATCCATTAGCGGCAATACTTGATGCTCTTTCTAATTCAGGGAAATCATCGTTGGCACTGAGAAAAATAACCGGGGTAAAAAAATGCTTCCTGATGTAAGCGCCCAGGTCTATTCCGTCTTTGCCGCTTTTTAGCTGTACATCTAAAATGGCAAGATCGGGGAGTTTTGTTTCTACCAGTTGCACGGCTTCTTCGTAGCTCTGCACCGGTTTGTGCTGTTCGTTGTACAGTACGTCGAATCCTTTTTTTTCACAAAAATCTGCGAGCTCATCAAAAAGAGTAAGCTCTTGCTCCATCACCAGCACTTTCAGCTTCGTTTGGCTCATACATGGCTTGTTGTGCTGCCATAAATGTAATGGTAGGGCGGGCAAAAAAATCAGGTGAATACACCCATTTCATGTTATCCAAGCCAGCCGTTCTGCCTGGCCTCTTCATATCCTTTTGCGCGAAGGATGGATGCGGGATTGTCGAGCCTGCCGTAACCCCATTCATTATACGTGGTACGGTCGCCGTTATAATCCGTGTGCGACAAGTCGCGAACGATGTCCAATACGTCAAGGTCGTAGGCCATCTTCCAGGTCTCGGCTTTTGTGAGATACATGAGGGGGGTGTGAATGCGTATTTCTTTGTCAAGCGCCAGCGACATAGTGGTTTGCAGCGAATCAATGAATACCTGCCGGCAGTCAGGGTAACCAGAATAGTCGGTCTGGCACATACCGCCTACCACATCTGTTAGCCCAAGCGTATAGGCATGGCTGATGGCTATGGTAAGAAAAACCGCATTGCGGCCAGGTACAAAAGAAGCGGGCAGGCTATCATTCAGCTCATGCCGGGCAGAAACATCTTTTTCATGCTCGGTAAGCGCGGAACCCCGGAGCATACCCCTGATATCCATAACCCTGTAAGGCACCCCGGCTTTCTCTGCTATGATGGTAGCCTGTTGCAGCTCAACCGCATGTTTCTGGTTGTAAGTGAAGCCAATAGCCTCCACATGGGCGAAGTTTTTTTTGGCCCAGAACAGGCAGGTAGTAGAGTCCTGACCTCCCGAAAAAAGAACGAGCGCTGAATCTTGCATTTTGCAATGTACCGCTGAATTTTTAATTGGGATTAACAGCTTCGCGGATTTAAAAAACTACCTTTGCAAATTGTGAAAAGTATTAGAATTAATCACGGATTGGAAGAAGGATTTAAGGATTGCACGGATTATAAACATCGCATTATCATTTCGCTAAGTAATCCGTGTAATCCCTAAATCCTTCTTCCAATCCGTGATTTCTCCTAATGCAATCACAATCCGTAAATCATCATTCATGAGTAATACGAAACAGCAGGATCAATCGACGATCAAGGAGCAATTGCGCCATACTTATGAACAGGCGCTGGAAAATACCAGCCAGGCCCTGGACTATATGGCGGGTTTCGGCATCAGGCCCGAGGGAAAGCTGGAGTTGTTTCTTTCGCCCGATACCCGGCAGAAGGAAATACACCGCCTGCCGTATCGCCATGCCGCCAGGCAGGTAGTGACCTACGAAACGCAGGCCGGCGAATTTTCGGCTCTTTGTCCATTTTCCGGGTTGCCGGATTTTGGCGTGTTGAAAGTGGAATATGTGCCCGGCGAATTTATCCTCGAGCTTAAAAGCCTGAAGTATTATATTCTATCCTGGCGCAATATCGGCGCAGCACAGGAAGACATTACCGCTTATATTTTCAAAGACCTCATGACTATGCTGAAAGATTCCGGCTACCTGGTGGTGACAACGGTGTATAATGTAAGAGGTGGAATTGCTACCACGTGCAAGGTTGATAGCAGGGAGCAAAACCAATAAACCTGATGGCTGATATACTTAGAACCAAAACTGCCTCATACACACTTCCCATTTTTTTACCGGTTTATCAACCAGCTTCTAACCTGGTGCCTGTGGAGGCGCTGACAGAGGAATTTGGTTTCAGGGGTTTGATATGCAACAGCTTTTTCCTGTATAAGAATAAGGTCACTAAGAATCTGCTGCTGAATGGAACTACCATTAAAGAATACATCGGGTTCAATGG
>JBAVMD010000357.1:0-8906 GCA_049689695.1 Chitinophagaceae bacterium
GAGTACATCCCTTATCCAAGTGCAAGAAGCTTCTTGTTCGGAATAAACTTTTCTCTATAAACGATTGATAAATTTGTCAACCATGAAATGTAAGCAACTTCTTCTTCTGGCTGTTTTTACTTCCTCTGTTTTAGGGGGATGTACCAAGCTGGATGAAAAACTTCAAGGTGATCTTACCCTTGAACAGGCACAACGCGTGGCAGACGTTAACGCGATGCTCAAAGGAGCATATAACGGATTGCGCAGCTACCAGACACAGGATCTTATCTGGTGTCTTCAAACACTTACTACAGACGAAGGTATTCCGCCAACACGTGGCGGAGACTGGGACGATAACGGTGTATGGCGTGTGCTGCACACTCATACATGGACTGCAGAGAACGACCGTATCTCCGGTACTTTCAACAGCCTGTTGGGTACAGTGTTCGCTTCTACCAACCTGTTGAACTTTAAGCCTACTGCGCAGCAGGCGGCCGAATCAAAATTCATTCGTGCATTTGTGATGTTCACTGTACTGGATATCTGGAATCAGGTTCCATTCAGGCAGCCGGGCGAGAACCTGTTGAATCCTCCGCAAGTATTGGTAGGACCAGCAGCGCTGGACTTCATCATTGCCGAGTTGAATGCTATCATGAATGATCTTCCTGATAACGGTCCCACAACTGCATATCAGGCAAATAAAAATGCGGCCCGCGCATTGTTGATGAAATGCTACCTGAACAGGGGCGTTGTTGCCAACAGGGCATCACCAACTTTTGCTGCAGCTGATATGGCCCAGGTGATTACACTTGCAGATCAGATCATCAACAGCAATAAATACGCGCTGGATCCTGACTACTTCGACAACTTTGCACCCGATAATGATACCAAATCATCTGAGCTGATCTTCACTAACCTGAACAACAACTCAGAAGCTGGAAACGTACGCTTCCACTACCATTGCGGAACGCACTATTCACAAACGCCGGAAGGCGGATGGAATGGCTTTACCACCCTGTCTGATTTCTACGATAAGTTCGATGCAGCTGATAAGCGCTTAGGCGCCGCCTACCCAGGCAGCACTGACCTTACCGGTTTGCGTGTTGGATTCCTGTTCGGTCAGCAGTTCGACAGGAACGGCAATCCCCTGAAAGACAGGAACGGCAACAATCTTTCTTTCACCAAAGCTGTTAAGCTGGTAGAAAGTGGTCCAACACTGGAAGTTACCGGTATCCGCGTAGCTAAATATGCGGTAGATGCTTACAGTGACGCTGGTACTATTAAAGAGCGTGGCAATGCTAAAAATGACTACGTGATGTTAAGATATGCTGATGTGCTGTTGATGAAAGCTGAAGCACAGCTCAGGTCAAGCCTCGCAGCGGGAGCACTTACTACCACTAATCTGGTTCGCACCATTCGTGGGGTTCCAACTTATACTTCAGTTACACTGGATAATATTTATGATGAAAGAGGAAGAGAAATGTATTGGGAAGGTTACAGGAGGCAGGATATGATCCGCTTCGGTAAATTCCTTGCTCCATTCCAGGAAAAGCCCGCAGCTTCACCTGCAAAGGCTTTACTGTTCCCTATTCCAAGTGGCGCACTGGCTGTAAATCCTAACCTGCAGCAGAATCCTGGCTACTAAAAATTACTGTTTCATAGTTGAATTGAAAAGGTCATTCGAAAGAATGGCCTTTTCAATTTTAAGAAAGCAGGGATTTAATCTCGTTGTATATTACGCTTCGTTTGTTTATATAGACTGCGCAAATAATTCCAGATGAATCTTACTTGCAGGTACTTGTTATGGCTCGGGGCAGTGCTGCTGTTTTCCTGCCAGGAAAAATCAAATCCCGCTCCCCCTTTGTTCGAGCTGATGGATAACACAGGCATTACGTTCTCCAATAACGTTAAGAACACGAAAGACTTTAATATTTTCAGCTACAGGAATTTTTATAATGGAGGCGGGGTGGCCATCGGGGATATTAATAACGATGGGCTTTCGGATATTTTCTTTACTGCCAATACCGGCCCTAATCAATTGTACCTGAACAAAGGCAATTTTCAGTTCGAAGACATTTCTAAAAAAGCAGGGTTCGGCGATAAAAAAGAATGGAGCACCGGCGTAGTGATGGTTGACATAAATGCCGATGGCTGGCTGGATATTTATGTTTGCAACGCGGGTTATCAGCAGGGAGTGGGGCAACAGGATTGGCTGTTCATAAACAATCACGATCTCAGTTTTACAGAGTCTGCTAAAAAATACGGACTAACAGACGCAGGCTATACAACACATGCGGCATTTTTCGATTACGATCTCGATGGAGACCTGGATGTGTATATGCTTAACAACAGTTTCATCCCGGTGAATACGCTTAACTACTCAAACAGGCGTGATCTTCGCGCAGAAGATTGGCCGGTAGCGGATTTTTTAAAAGGCGGCGGCGATCATCTGATGCGCAACGATAATGGGAAGTTTACAGATGTAAGCAAGGAAGCAGGAATTTACGGAAGCCTTATTGGCTTTGGCCTCGGTGTAACGGTTGGCGATATAAACGGCGATCATTATCCTGATATTTATATTTCCAATGATTTCTTCGAACGTGATTATCTCTACATCAACCAGCGCAACGGTACTTTCACTGAAGAGCTGGAAAAACGCATGCAGCACATCAGCTTATCTTCTATGGGCGCTGATATGGCAGACATCAATAACGATGGCAATGCCGATATTTTTGTAACAGACATGCTGCCGGATGATGACCGGCGATTAAAAACCACATCTTCTTACGAAAGCATAGACCTGTATAGAATAAAAAACAATCAGGGGTTCTATCACCAGTTCATGCAGAACACCATGCAGGTGAATGCAGGCAACGGCAATTTTGTGGAAACGGGTTATTACAGTGGAGTGGCTGCGTCTGACTGGAGCTGGGGCGGGTTGATCTTTGATGCGGATAACGATGGCCTCTCCGATATGTTTGTGTGCAATGGCATTTATCATGATGTAACAGACCAGGACTTTATCGATTTTTTTTCGAATGAGATCATCCAGAAAATGGTGCTTACAGGAGAAAAGGAACAGGTGGATGAGATCATCAATAAAATGCCTTCTACTCCCATTGCCAATAAAGCGTTCAGAAATGAAGGCAACCTGAAATTCTCAGACGCGGGGAATGCATGGGGATTTACACAAACATCATTTTCCAATGGCGCAGCTTATGCTGATCTTGACAACGACGGCGACCTTGACCTTGTAGTGAACAATGTGAACCAGAACGCATTTGTTTACCGCAACAATCGCGATAAGCAGCCAGATAATAATTACATCAGCATTCTTTTAAAAGATAAAGGCCAAAACACTTTTGCTATTGGAAGCACCATCAGTATTTACCAGGGTGCGCAGGTTGTAAGCAGGCAGGTGATACCGAGCCGTGGTTTTCAATCATCGGTTGATTATAAACAGGTAATAGGTATTGGAAATGGAAAGATTGATTCTGTTATCATCACCTGGCCAGATAGAACATATACAAAGCTGAATGGTGTGGAGATCAATAAAACGCACATCATCGAACATGCGTCGCAGCAAAAACTTCCGGATGTGCAGGCTTTTCATTCTTCAGTTTTGCTGCAGCCGGTGATACAGGCTTTTGACAGCCATAAGGAAGATGATTACATAGATTTTTACAATGAGCGCAATATTCCGGTAATGCTTTCAAGGGAAGGTCCTAAAGCTGCGTATGGAGATGTAAACGGCGATGGGCTGGGAGATATTTACATCTGCGGTGCAGTTAATCAGGCGGGACAACTCTACCTGCAAACAGACAACGGTTTTGTAAAAACAAAGCAACCGGCCTTTGACCAGTTTGCAGATTTTGAAGATGTTGCTGCGCTTTTCTTTGATTGCGACGGCGATAAGGACCTTGATCTTTTTGTAGGGTCTGGCGGCAATCACGTGCCACCCAATAGCCGCGAGTTGCAGAACCGGTTGTACAGGAACGATGGCAAAGGAAATTTTGCGATCGATGTGAACGCACTTCCTGAAAGCGGCATGAATTGCGGCGTGGCTATAGCTTATGATTTTGATAAGGACGGCGATCTTGATCTTTTTTGCGGCAGCCGGAGCATGCCACAGAACTATGGTTTATCGCCCTACAGCTTTATGTATACTAACGATGGGCATGGAAAGTTCACGGATATAGCAAGGCCTGGCAATCCCGATATTGCAACAGCAGGCATGGTAACCAGCGCTGTGTGGGCTGATGTGGTTGGCGACCAGCAAAAAGAATTAATTATTGTTGGTGAATGGATGAGCCCACAGATATTTTCATTCAGGAACGGAAAGTTTGAAGCAATAAAATCCAACCTGAATGAAATGCATGGATGGTGGCAGGCAGTTGCAAATGATGATCTCGATGAAGACGGCGACCAGGACTTGGTATTAGGAAACATCGGCGAAAATTTCAACCTGCGTCCTGATAAAGAGCATCCGGTAAAAATGTGGATCAATGACTTTGATCAGAACGGCACGGTAGATAAGATCATAACACGCACCGTGAATGGAAAAGATGTGCCGGTGTTTTTGAGAAAAGAAATTACAGATCAGTTGCCATCGCTTAAAAAGAAAAACCTGAAGCACCACGAATTTGCAACAAAATCGATCCAGGACCTTTTTCCTGGTGAGGTAATGAAAAAATGCGTGATCAGAACATTTAATTATGCCGCATCGTGTATTGCCATAAATGAAGGAGATGGAAAATTTACCATTCAGAAGCTTCCGGTAGAAGTGCAGCTTTCATCAGTAAACGCTGTTGCCAGTTTGGATATTGACCGCGATGGCCTTAACGACATAGTGCTGGGTGGCAATAAGTTTTCATTACTGCCGCAATTTTCACGGCTTGATGCAAGCCTCGGCCATATATTACTCAACAAAGGGAAGAATCAATTTAAAATCATGAAGCCGGAAGCATCAGGTTTACAGTTGAGAGGAGAGATAAGGGATATCGTGAAGATAAATGGCAAAGGGAAGGATTATGTGTTGTTCCTGATCAACAACGAAGCCCCGGTGCTGTACAGTGTATTGAATAATACAAAAGAAAATATCAATCGCCCGTAAATGATCCTAGTGCGTGTGTTTGAAGCTACAATAATGAGAATCACAACATTTTTTTACTGTTTATTATTGCTGTTTATAGCCGCTGGTTGTAATAACAAGCCGGAAGAAGCGCCTTTATTTGAAGTGCTGGATAAAGGCAGGACCGGGCTTGACTTTTCAAACAACCTTACGCCTACACCCGCCTTTAACATGTTCAAGTACATGTATTTTTATAACGGGGCAGGCGTTGGCGCAGGAGATTTTAATAACGATGGATTGACAGATCTTTTTTTTGCAGCCAATCAAAGCAGCAACAGGCTTTATCTTAATAAAGGCAATCTTTCTTTTAAAGATGCAACTGCGGATGCAGGCATCCCGCAGGATAAAGGCTGGTCCACAGGCGTTTCAGTGGTAGACATTAACAACGATGGATTGCTGGATATTTATGTTTGCCGCGTTGGAAACTATGAAATGCTCAGGAGCCGTAACCAGTTGCTGGTATGCCAGCGCATTGATGCGAACGGAACACCGGTTTATGTTGATGAGGCAGTTGCTTATGGTCTTAATTTTTCCGGCTTCAGTACACAATCTGCATTTTTGGATTACGACATGGATGGCGATCTTGACATGTATCTCATGAATCATTCGCTTCGTTTCAATGGAACATTTCTGGAGCGCAGCAGATATGCGGGTACTTATGATTCTATTGCCGGCGACCGGTTGTACAGGAACGATGGGAAATTTTTTACCGATGTAACAAGGCAAAGCGGCATCAACAGTTCTATCATTGGTTATGGATTAGGAATAGCGGTAAGCGATATAGACCTGGATGGCTATCCCGATCTCTACATCGGAAATGATTTTCACGAGAACGATTATCTCTATATCAACCAGAAAAACGGAACCTTCAAAGATGTAAGCACAGAGCGTACCATGCACACCAGCCAGTTCTCGATGGGTGTTGATGTAGCGGATGTTGATAATGATGCATATCCGGAGATCATTTCAATGGACATGCTTCCGGCTGATCCTTACATTTTAAGAAGGTCGCTAGGAGAAGATGCATACGATATATTTTATTTCAAGGTGCGTGCAGGATATCATTACCAGTATGCAAGGAACAACCTGCAATACAACCGGGGCAATGGCATGTTCAGTGAAGTAGGATTGTATTCAGGAGTATATGCTACAGACTGGTCGTGGGCGCCGCTATGGATGGATTTTGACAACGATGGATGGAAGGATCTTTTCATTACCAATGGCATTCCTAAAAGACTCAATGATATAGATTATGTGAACTATGTTTCCAATGATGAAATACAGGAACGTATTCGTGCAAACAGGGTAGAGGAAAAAGATATGACGCTGATTGAAAAATTTCCGCAGATAAAACTCCCGAACAAATTTTTCAGCAACAAGGGGCAGATGCAGTTCAGCGACCTGGAAAATAAGATCGGTGGTGATAAGATCACTTACTCAAATGGCGCTGTATATGCAGATTTTGATAATGATGGCGATCTTGATATTGTAGTTAATAATATTGATGAACCTGCGCTGCTCTACCAGAATAAAAGCAATGATCAGCATACGAATAAATATTTGCAACTGCAGCTGAAAGGCCCTGCCTCAAATGTAAGAGCAACCGGTGCAAAACTGATCGTTTATACAGGCGCTGAAGTAAGAACGTATGAAAAATATCCCGTGCACGGGTTTCAATCCAGCATGGAAATATCATTGCACATCGGCATGGGACAGGCGAAAGTAGATTCGATTAAATTGATATGGCCGGATAATTCATATCAGCAACTTGCATGGAAGCCCGATTCTTCAAAAATAGTTGTTGAATACAAAACCGGACTGCCGAAATTTGATTATTCATCGCTTACATCCCGTTCAAAAGACAGGTTTAAGCAATTTGAAGATATAACACAAAGTACCGGTCTGGAATACAGGCATGAGGAAAACGCTTTTGTTGAATTTGACCGTGAACCGCTGATACCATTCATGCTTTCCGCTGAAGGGCCGGCACTTGCTGTTGCGGATGCGAATGGTGACGGTCTGGAGGATGTGTTCATAGGCGCTGCGCGTGGAAAAAAGAGCGCCATTTTTTTTCAGCAACCTTCTGGCCGCTTTGAGCGATCTGCTCAGCCTTCGCTCGATGCAGACAGCATATATGAAGATGTGGATGCCTGCTGGATGGACGTGAACAACGATAAACGCATGGACCTTATAGTGGCAAGCGGGGGAAATGAATTTTTTGGATATGTTCCATACCTCTTGCCACGGGCTTACCTTAATAATGGAAATGGTGGATTTGTAAAAATGGAACAGGCATTCGACAGCATATATCTTACCGCCTCCTGTGTGTTGCCGCAGGATTTTGATGGCGACGGTTATGTTGATCTCTTTATAGGCGCAAGAGCTGTACCGTTTGAGTATGGAAAAAAGCCACGTTCTTATTTATTAAAAAATGATAAAGGCAACAGGTTTGTTGATGTAACGGCAAGCTATGCTTCAGACCTGCAATCAGCAGGTTTTGTAAAACAAGGGAGTTGGTGCGATATTGATAAAGATGGCGACCAGGACTTGCTGCTGGCAATGGAGTGGGACGGCATTTTTGCATTCGTGAACGACAAGGGAAAGCTCACACGCAAAGCGCTTACTGATAAAAAAGGATGGTGGAATTTTGTGCTGCCGGCTGATCTTGATAATGATGGCGACCTTGACCTGGTGGCCGGTAACCTCGGCCTGAACAGCCGTTTGAAAGCGTCTGAAAAAGAACCTGTAAAACTTTACTACAACGATTTTGATAACAATGGAAAGAAGGAGCAGGTGCTTACTTATTACCTGCATGGAAAAGAAATACCTTTTGCCAACAAGTCCGAACTCGATAAACAGATGCCTTTTCTTAAGAAGAAATTCTTGTATGCGGGAGATTTTGGAAAAGCAACGCTTACTGATCTTTTCGCTGCAAATACATTAGAGAAATCTGATGTGCTTACTGCCAATTACTTCGCGAACACTATTTTCATAAACGAGGGCAATTTTAATTTTAAAGCAATGCCGCTGCTTTGGGAAGCACAGCTTACACCTTATCGCGATGCCGCAATAGTTGATGCAAACAATGATCAACTACCTGATATTTTACTGGCCGGAAATTTTTACGATAACAATGTGCAGATGGGGCGATATGATGCAGATTACGGCACCTTGCTTATAAACAAGGGCAACGGCTCGTTTGCATACCAGTCTGTAAGCGGTGCAGATATCCGCGGGCAGGTGCGACACATACGCAAAGTGAAACTGGCAAATAAACAGGAAGCTTTGATACTGGCGAGGAATAATGATAGTGTTATGGTCATTAAGGCAATGGGTCATTAGGTCATTGGTCATTTAGTCATTGGCCATTACGCAACAATCCAATGATTTAATGACCCATTGACCAAATGACTTAATGACCAATGACTAAAGTACAGGATAATACAACCTCGTAACCCACTTAGAAGTATCTGACTCCTTAGACCTGTCTGTTACTAATGATTCAAAAGGAATAGCTGGACTGGTTTTCTGATAATCACTGAGGTAAGTTTCCAGGGTTTTAAGTCCTTCATCAATAGTATATCTTCCTCCTTTCACTTCAGTGACCAATATATTTCCTGGTATCATTCGTCTTAAAAAAATATCCTTATTTCCTTGCAGTACTTTATCAACGGGAATGGCCACCATGGTTTCAAATTGCTGATCGTTCACCGGGCGTATGTGAAGCATCGGGTTATTGGTTTCCCGGGCACCTTCGTTTGCGATGTATATTCTGAGCTGGTCAACAAGCTTATAA
>JBAVMD010000358.1:0-9830 GCA_049689695.1 Chitinophagaceae bacterium
GCTTATAGAAGAACTCAAGAATACAGATGCACTGCATACCAGCTTTGCCTGGGTAAACTACAACAACAGCACTAAGAAATTCGAAATGGCCACGCTGGTCATAACCGAACACGCTAACCAGGTGCAATTATCTAAAGACACTCAATTCAATTTCAATAATTATTCGCTCCCGCTCAAGAACCAGGCGCCTGTTCAGATCACGGAAGAAGGAGCGGGTAACATCACCGGGTTTACTTTCGAGTATCCGCCTTTTCCCGGCGCGCCGGCACCACGACAGGCATTCGACATTCAGCTTCCGCTCACGGGCGATGCACGCGGCACTATTCGCGGGCAGGTGACAATAGGCGATCTCTCCGCCAATGCAGCTACCGGCTGGGACGCTTCACTGTATTACATTGTTCATTACAACGATAAAGACATTCCCCAACGCTATCCCATATTCAACCTGCAGGAATCAGGATTGCAGGTGCTGTTCGATTACAGCCTCGATCCCGTTGATCCAAAAAATCCACGTCGTTCTTATCTTGCATTCACCGGCAGATCATTTATATTAAAACAGGTAGATGGAAAATGGACAATAGAAAACTATTCTTCCGGCAACCAGATGCCTTCTTATTTCAGAACGGTATACGGAGATAAAATAGAGCTCATACCCATCACAACCGGTGAATATCCAGCGCGTCTTGTATTTGAATCGCTTCCTCCTGTTGATGGAAAGCCGCGTTTTTACTTTGCGCCTGCCGGTGATTTTGAGCTGGTAGTAAAAGGCCAGGAAAAATTACCGCCTGCCAATGCGTATAAAATGATCGGCGGTTTATCAGGAGCTGAAAGCATCGCCTTCGAAAGTAAATCGCAAAGTACACCGGGAGACGTGCTGCGTTTCGAGTCCGGTAAAGAAGCCTATGCACCGGTGTTCCCCGTGATCAGGAAAAGGAATGCTGAAGAAGATACCAAGCCGCAGCACCTGCGCACCGCAATAGCACAAAGATCTTTTAATAACCAATTGCGTTTGCATGTTGCCAGGCAGGCTATTCATGCAGCACATCCCGGACTGCTGCAATCTGAATTGCTTGCAGCCAATAAGTTGCTGACAGATACCTACAGAACATCCTGGATGACGGTGCTTCCCAACCCCGCCAAGCCAAAACCATTGCCGGTTGCTACAACAACTGAGGGCCGAGGCACGCCTTTGACCATGGCGCGTATTGATGATGTGGAAAGCATGGAAGACCTGCAGGAAGTATATGAAAATGAACGCAGGCTCAAGGCCATGCAACAACTAACGGCAGTTACTTACTATTCACAGCCTGCAGATGCGGCGCTGTACAAACATAATAAAGAAGATGTTCAGCTTGCAGATTACATGCTGCAATTGCGCGATACACCGGCTGCTTACTTTACCGGCCAGTCAATGGGCTTTATGCCCATGGTACCTTACGGTGGCGTAAGCACCACCGGCATATTCGGGTTTAATGAGATCAATGATTTTGAATTGCAGGTGCTCACGCCTTCGCGCCGCGATGCAGTTTCCAATATACCCATCGCCATGCAGCAGGCAGCGGGAATGCCGGAAAACGATACGCCCGTGCTCACAACAACACCACAGGGATTGCTGGCCACCGTGCCTCAGCAGGGGCTCAACTGGCAAACCGTGCTGCTTGCAAAAAACGAGAGCAAGGGAACGCTGTACAATCTCGCATTCACTGGCGGCGTAACAAAAGAGCTGCGCGATGTAATGCAGTCCAGCCAGATGTTCATGGTCGCTACAAAGCTGGAGCCTTTGGGCGGTCTTAAATTCCTCAACAAAATACCCATTGCAGACTGGCCATTCACCATAAGAACAGGAAAGGGCAGCGAAACCGGTAACTTCAGCAATGTGCTCATCTTCAAATTTGCAAGCGGCAGCCTGGAAGAGCGCATCAGGGATCATAAGTCGTGGAGCAGCGGCGGCATCTTCAATGATAATCCCGCGCTGGTATCTAACTGGATCAGCTCATACATAGAAAATGCAAAGCTCAGCGCATTGAACAATTCGCGCTTCAAGAATTTTGTTGATATTGTTCAGAACCCTGCATGGAACGGCATACTCGCACTGCAGGTAGATATTGGCGTTGATACTTTTCCTGACGATCTCAAAGGATTGCTGGGCGGCATCGACCGTTCACAATTCTTCGCACATCATTTTGGAATAGAAGTAAATTTTGTAAAGCCAAAAGATGGAGAGCTGGATATGCCTAAAAGCTCGCTCTTCGGTTTAATAAATTATGTTGACAGGGGATACAGAAGCCATGAAGATGTAAGGGCGGTTTTAAATGATCCTCCTTTTTCATTTTCAGTGCAGGAACCGCCTTCTCCCACACAAGGCAATACAACACCCCTGTACGATTTTAGAGTGCTCACGCTGCAGGTAGTATTTGCAAACTCAGACATACAGGATTTTACCAGCCGCATACAGCTCACCACCACGCAATGGTTTGGCGAGCCTGCGCAATTGAACTCACGCCGCCAGGGCAACTCGCTCAACCAGCAAAGCATCGAGTTCAATGGCAGCTACGAAAATCACAATGGCGTTCGCACGTATACGTTTGTAACATCGCCGGGCGACTCTTACCGCTTCCTGTTGCAAAGCCAGGCAATGAACTATGTAGAGATCGTAAAAGCGCAATTCAATACGTTGAAAGTTCCTGACCCCATGCTGCTGCAGGCAGGCAAAACAGAAACTGTATTCAGTCGTTTTGTTTTCTGGGGATACATGAATTTTAAATTGCTGGAAAGCTTCGACCTGTATTCATTCGGAGATGTTTCCAATACTTCCACCACACCAAGGCAGGGATTGTATTTTACCAATCTTGCAGTGGATATGAAGTTCGATCTCGATTCAGAATCGGGTGATGTCACCAATCGCGGCTTTTCGTTTGCGCCTGACCGTATTGCTTTTGACATATCACTCAGCACACCGCGCGTAAACAGCATGTTCACCAACTTTCCCATCAGGCTGTCGGGCCTCATTAATGCAAAAGGAAAGAAATCAAAACCGCCTGATCTTGGCTACCTGCCTGTGATCATCTCATCACCCGTTCAGATAAAAACAGATAAGCTGGGAGATGATTGGTTCTCGCTTATATACGATCTCAACCTCGGCAGCATGGGCGCACTGGCTGCCAAGGCGGGATTTGTTTCACAGATATCCACGGCATGGAGCCCCGATGTAAAAGCAAAACGTATAGCCGTAGGCATTAAGCTGCCCGGTGTGGGCGGCGGGCAAAAAACACTCAGCCTGCAAAGTGTGCTCAATGTAAACATCCAGAGCTTCACCTTTATTTCAGAGTACCAGGATGATGCCCAGAAGCTGCTGGCTTACCTGCTGCGCTTCAACAATGTAAAGCTTAGCCTGCTCGGTAAAAAATTACCCGGCGCTGCGGATACGCAGTTTATATTGTTTGGCGACCCAACAGGTAATGATAAGACCACGCTGGCATGGTATGCCGCATATTTTAGAAAAGATAAATAGTAGTGCAATAACCAACTGATGGCAAACATAACAACGCTGCACTGGAATATTGAAACCTATGGCCCCGGCAAATGGGCAAATGGCAACAATGCCCACATGATAAATTACATTGCCACCCTTGTTAACATCGTAAATGCAGACATCATCTGCCTTGTGGAAATAGGCAATGCAATTGCGGGCGTATTTCCGGGAACACTGGCAACAGACATTAATGCACTGCAGGGAATTTTAGCTGCAAATAATCCCTGGCGGTCAGTACACATCAACAGCGGTTTTAATAATGAATGCTCGCTCATCATGTACCGTACAGACAGGAACTTTCTGCCTTATCATCTTGTAAATGGCACAGGAGCCAATGTAGTGCCTGAACATGGCGCCTGCATGGACAATCTTGCAGGCAACCGCGTGCAGTTCCCAAGCCGTATGACAGCACAGGGGGGAAGACGTCCTTTTTACGCATCATTCGAAACAACCGATACCAATAATATTTTCTCGGTCATCACCTATCATGCCATGTTTGGCGCGCAGACCGCTTACGGTGTTATAAGGCTGCCGTCTTTGCACATCATTTCGGAATTTGATGATGGCCCGCCGCCTACCGCTATACCTTCCTGTCTCATATCGGGCGATTTCAACGTAGACTACGTGGCCAATTTTGTGGACTATGCGAATATGTTGGCGCTCCCCTCTGTTAACGCAACAAATGAGGATACTTCCCTCAGAAATAATCCCGGCCCCAGCAATAACCCGCTTACGTTCAGGGACCATGCGTATGACAATGTTTTCCAGGTATCGGCCGTCGCTGCCAATCCCGGAGTGGTAACGGACCTGATGGTTGAATCTGCCGTAGTGCCGCCATGGCCACCACCACCGCCAGCCCCACCACCACCGCCTGCGGCTCAGCCGCATGTGGGAACACTTTCCGCAGCTGCCGGCGCTTTTATAGTGGCCAACATCGGTATGGCAAGAATTGCAAATGCCGTGGCCGTAGTGCCGCCGGTAGATATGAACACGGCCTGGGACTTTGTGCGTGAGGCCATCAGTAATCACTATCCTGTATCCGTGACAACTACCATCTGAAAAAACGAACATGACACTCCAGGAAATATTCAACATATTAGAAAAGAACATCAGCGACAACGGCGGCACGCTTAAGCTGTCGTCTACACTCATACCTTCTCCGGGCATCACGAAAATATTTAACGAATACCTGCTCAACAAAGATCTGGAAGTGTTGAAAGCAGTTCCTGTACTAAATGCAGAAAGCGTTACCGTTACCGGCGAAGGCAACTCGCTGATATTTTTTAAAACAACAATTGATGCGCTCACATTTACGGTTGACGATGCGCAGGTGCCGTCGATGTCTGTTCATGCTGAAGCCATCATTAAAGATAAAGATGGATGGACCTTTGGAGAAAGCTTTCCCGTACTGCGTTACACCAACTGGGGAGGTTTTTTTGATCCGGCTGACAAGGACAAAAAGAAGTGGATACAAAAACTATTCTACGAAAGCGCGGAATTTTTTCTTTCGGAAGATGGGCTGTCGTTCACCGGCATGCTGTTGCTTAAAGACAATCTCGAGCCATTGAGCGTATTGTTCAAAGGGAACGATAAAGTGAAATTGCAGGGAGACATTACTTTGAACAAAGGAGAAGATGGATATAAAGTAACGGTGGATACCGTAATGCCTGAAACATTCCTGAGAGCGGATATAGGAGACGTTGAACTGCCGCTTGACAGCTTTAGCTTCAGGCTGAGTTTTGGATTGAAGGCATCTGCACACATCATCAAAAAAGGAAAAGAGCTTGGCCGCCCCGGCGCATCGCTGGAAATACTCATTCAATCTACCATTCCTGTAAACAACGAAGAATTAGGGATAGCGATAGGCGTTGGCACAATAGCAGACGCGCTAACCATGCGCATGGTATTGCCTGAAAGTACGGAGATCGGCATGCCCGAGCTGATATCGCTGGCCAATAATTCAAATGTGCTGGCAGTAATGCCTTCTAACATTCCCATCATCGATGCATTTGTATTAAAAGACTGGCAGCTCACCTTCAACACCAAAGAAAAAACGATCTCGCAGATAGCGATAGCTGTTGCAACACGTGAAAGCTTTGAGTGGGCGCTGATACCGAATGTTATAGCCATCAAATACCTCGGCTTCTGGCTTGGGGTAACTTATTTTAATAAAAAAATAGAACCATCACTTACAATTGATGGCACCATTGGCCTTGGCACCGATGCTGCAATACGTTTTGATGTTTCCGCTACATTCCCTGGCTTTGTATTCACCGGGGCGCTCGATCCTGAAACGCCCGTTGATCTGCGTCCGATATTGGTAGACCTGCTCGGTAAAACAATCGGCGAAAGCCTGCCGGATACTTTACAGTTGGGCGTGCTGGAAATTTCCATCGATCCAAAGAATACAACTTATTCATTGGCCGCTGCGCTTACTACGGATTTGCAGATACCGGTGGTGCTTACAACCATCGTTGTGCGGGCAGTGATATTTAATATTGATTATGTTGCCGGGCAAGCCACCGGCAGCATAGAAGGCCAATTCAACGTTGGCAAAAGCGAAGACTCACCAGCTTTTTCTGTAATTGCCGCTTACGCGGGAGCAGAAGAAGGCTGGACGTTCACCGGTGCACTTATGGATGGCAGCAAGATCAAGCTGAAAGAGATCATCGATCAATACCTGCCGGAAGAATACCACCAGTTCAATATTTTCAACATCACCATCACGGCGCTCTCCGCTTCGTTTACCAAAAAGGAAAAACCAACTTATGAATTCCTGTTGACTGCTGAATGGCTGCTTGACCTTGGGTTAGCAGATACTTTTGATATTGCAGCCACTGTAAAAGTAGCTTATGATAGTTCGAAGGTTGTGGGTAAGCAATATGAAGGATACATTGAAGGCTCCCTTGAATTTGGCAATATTAAAATGGGAGCAAGGGTTGATTTTAAAGAAGGTAATAAAGACTATACTTTTTACCTCAACGCATTCCAGGCAAAGCTTACAAAGAACCCGGAAGGAGACAGCATCATCTGCTTTAGCGTTACCGACGAAACTTCGCTGGGCGATGTGATCA
Organism: Chitinophagaceae bacterium; assembly: GCA_049689695.1. Classification (GTDB taxonomy): domain Bacteria; phylum Bacteroidota; class Bacteroidia; order Chitinophagales; family Chitinophagaceae; genus DASPKM01. The sequence continues at coordinate 6,607 of JBAVMD010000358.1, forward strand.
CCCTGCTGGTGAATGCTGCAACAGGAGAAGACATCACTCTTCCTTCGCCATGGAATGTGCTGAACAACATCAAGCTGAAAAATTTTGGCTTCTCATTCAACATCACAAAGAAAAAGATCGGGCTTTCTTACAAAGCAAATATCAATTTCGGTTTTATACAGATAGAAGAGATCACGCTGTTCTACACGTACGGAGGTGCAAAGCCTATTGTGGAATTCGCTATTACACAAGGCAAATTCCTGGGCGGCGCCAAGCCATTGCCCGAGCCGTGGAATGTATTGGATCCTTCTAAAGCGCCGGAAGTGCCGGGCAAAGGTCCTAAAGTATTCCAGCTCGACTTCCTGGGAATGGGTCAGCACGTATCGCTTAAAACGGGCCTGAATCCTAACTCGGTAAGCGAAGCAGTGGGATTTCTAAAAGCTGGTTTCGAAAAGAAAACACTGCTTGTAGCGGCCGCAGACAATTCGCCGATAGGCCAAACAGGTTTGCGCTTCAACAGCAACAGCAACTGGCTCATTGGAACGGAGTTCGTGATATTGGAAACATTCAGGTTGGGCATTGTATTCTTCGATCCCGATGTATATGGCCTGGCCATTTACGTGGATGGTGCAAAAGCCAAAGTATTCCAGGGATTGAAATTCGAGATACTCTACAAAAAAGTAACAGACACCGTTGGCGTATACCAGATATACTTCAAGCTGCCCGATACCATCAGGCAGATAGACTTCGGCAGCGTATCTGTTACGCTCCCCAGCATACGCCTTTACATTTATACCAACGGAGATTTTAAGGTAGATCTGGGCTTCCCTGTAAAAGACAATTTCTCGGAGAGTTTCGGCTTGCAGATGCTGCCCTTTGTTGGCGCAGGGGGATTTTACATTGGTGTGCTAAGCGCCGCCACTGCAACCACTATTCCGCAAACAACAAAAGGAAACTTCAGTCCCGTGATCGTATTTGGTATTGGTCTGCGCGTGGGCATTGGCAAAGAGATCAACAAAGGAATAATGAAGGCCGGTCTCAGTCTAACGGTGCAGGGTATACTGGAAGGCACCTTTGCGCAATACAATGCATTCAAAGGAAGCGGCACTGAGGACGAAGTATACTATTACATCATTGGTAAAATAGCCATTGTAGGGCATTTGTACGGCGAGATAAACTTTGCCATCATCTCCGCCGAACTCGACATCCGTGTATACATCAGCGCACGCGTAGTATTGGAAGCACACGAACCAATACTGCTTTCTTTTGAAGCGGGTGTAAGCGTATCGTTGAAAGTAAAGATCAACCTCGGCATATTTTCCTTCAGCATATCATTGTCTTTCTCTGCAACCATCAGGGAATCGTTCACCATTGGCCGCCCGACAGACAAGCCATGGGACAAATCACTTTCTATGCCATTCCGCAGGCCTGCCTTGCGCGCATTGGATACAAACGAAGAATGCAAGATGCTGCCATTGATGAATTGGAGGCCGATTGCGCCCGAAGCAAAGCTGGGCCTGCCCATGCTGTATGTTCCGCAAATGAGCGTTGCAACTACCAAAGAAGATCCAAACCAAAAGCCGCGCATGACCGCTATGCTTTACCTGGAAACTTCTGTGGATGTGCCGCTTGCTAAATTAAGATCGGCGAACGCTGTAGGATTGGATGAAGATTATCCTTTCACCAAATTCGCCAAAGGCGTATTCCTCTGGGTGCTGGGCGCCTTCATTAATAAAACAGACCAGCCCATTCCGGTAGATACCATCATGAATACGACCATTGAAGCGAAAAATCTCACAGAGATACTTTGCTACTTCAATGTTAAAGACCAGTTGCAGCCATTCGCTGCCGAGAAGATCATAGAATTCATGGAGCATTACCTGGATATTACCATTACTGTTCCGCCGCGCATTATTACGGAAGATGATAAACAGGTGAGCATATTCCCGATGCTGCCAATGCTTTCATTCAAAACACCTGCAGGCACCATTTATTTCGATGACGAAAAAGCGAAATATTTGTACGATGAGCAACAGTTGTCACTTATACGTGAATTGTTCCGCGAGCTATCTGTGCGGGCAGCCGGCAACCGGTCGCAAAATGCGCCGGGCGCAGGCAATAGTGAAAAGCAATCGCTTGCAACATACATGTTCGTTGACTATGTAGCCTTGCTGGCCAAAGAAGCTGTGCAGAGAGCAAGCGATCGCATGGCTGAACTGGTGATACCTGCTCCTGAAGGAAAAAGCCTGAATGATATTGTAAATGAAAATCCGCATTATGGCATCACTGCGCAGGAGATCGCATTCTCTAATCGTACACGTCCGCTGAGCTCTGGTGTGGGCCTGCGCTTAACCGGTGTGCAATACACCGTTAAAGAAGGTGATACCTTAGACAGCATTTCACACCGTCTGAATATTCAGAAGCAGGAATTGCTGCAGATGAATTCATTTACAAGAGCCGTAAATCCAAATCCATGCGCTCCTGCTGTGCTGTGGAAAGAAGAGCTGCAAACACATGTGCTGGATGAGAACAAGCTGCTGATTGCGGGCAGCAGGTTGACATTGCCTGTTATTCTGCATACTACTTCCGCCAACCGTGCCGACAATTTATTATCCGTAGCCAATCAATACGCAGTAAGCGTTCATTCGCTCATAACAGAAAACGTTGATGTGCCCGATCTTTTCCCAACGGGAAAGAACATACGCGTTCCTTTCGTGGAAAGCATCGTAATAAAAGACCTCATCAAGGCCATGGACGAGAAGTTTGATTTTGAGCACATGGCAGGGCTTTCCGCCAACATGATGCTGCAAGGTCTGCGTGTGCCTGTGCCGGAAGCCGATTCAAAGATCGGCAAGCCCGAAGCACTGTACGTGGTAACCGGGCAGGAAATAGATGCTGCGGCATTGCAAACAGATGAAGCGCTTTCGCTGGAACTGGAAACAGCATTGCCCTGGTTGAACTTAGGCACCGCTGGTGGAACGAGCGTGCCCTTTACGCTGGTGCAGGAAGACATTGATACCATGCAATCCCTTGCAGCCACAACGCTCACTCCGCAGATAGTATCATTGCATGCAATTGACTTGTACGAGATACAAGCGAAAAAATATACGCTGCCTTCGCATATTGAATGGCAGTCCTCGCAAGCCATTACATTGGTAAATGGAAGCAATCATTTTGCACAGACCATCGACCCTTCTATATGGGCGTTCAAAAATAATCTGCGGTCGCTTATTTCCGGTGCAAAT
>JBAVMD010000359.1:0-16107 GCA_049689695.1 Chitinophagaceae bacterium
CTTATCTGCGTTAGTAGTCGCATTCCCTCCGACCTTTGAATCATTCATCTTTTCAACTCCAAAAGAAATATCAATGCCTTTTTTATGATATTCTCCATCCTTTGTATACGTACGGCTTCCAATGGTCTGACCTTTATATGCATATTTACCTAGTTGTTTCTGCCCTTGTTTAGTCTTTGCATATGATTGAAAAGCCTGATTAGTTTCAAAGTTATCAGTAAATGCTTGCGACACAATAATAGAATCTCCATTCTTATCAACGTATCTCAGCGGATTATTAGCACCATATTGATAAGGAGAAAAATTCAAATACTTTTCAGAGAATCTATCAATAACATAGAATCGTCCTAATTGGACATCATACATCCTCGCCCCATAATCCAACCATTCCAACCCAGAACCATCACTAAACTCTTTCCTCTGTTCCTCCTTTCCATTATACTTGTATTTATTTTTCGGATTGCCGAAAGTAATAGCTTTACTTGATATTCCCTGCATCGTCAAACCCCACGGGTAATAATGCGTTTCCTCGAGTAACTCGCCCCTTACATGACTCACATGTATATCATCAAAATAAACCGGCGCCCGACTTTCGTTGCTTACGTAGATGTATATATATCCGTTCTTTTTTATCTCGATCTCATTGCCGTTCGCTGCCTGTAGCAATTGCTTTTGTTGGGAACCGGTAATATTCGGCACTTGGGTGAATCCGCTGCTGGCGTTCACCATTTTGAATTGCTGCTCGTCAAGAAGTACCCAATTTAAATAGGCCTTAGGTCTTGATGTATCAGGATTTTGCCCGTTCAGGAAACCTTCCATGCCACCCTGCAGCAGGTCATTGGTGACATTTGCCGCCTGTGTTCCTTTTCCAACATTTCCAATACCGGGAATTAACTGCGTAAGAAGATTTGTTACCAGTGAAGGCAATGTATTGTCCTGGCTGTTATCGCCGCCGGACATATACCAGGCATACGTAGCCGCTTTTATTTTATCGCCTGACATCACTTTAAGTATGACTCCCGGACCGGTCCTTTTGTCTGCCACACTTCCATGGAGCTTCGATACCATAAAATTCTCTCCATCGGAATCAAAGCCTCCCGGCTTGTTTTCCGCGGTCTGCGAGATCTTGTCTCCAAATAAGGCAATCTCAAACTCTCTTTTTGCATTTTCGATGCCAGCATGGTAGATATCCGTTCTGGTTTCATTGGTGAGCACCATGCGTACGTTGCCAAGCTGGTCTTTAAGGAACCAGTCAGTGTTAAACGCTATAACCTGATTATTAGTGCTTAAGGAAAACCGCATACGTCCTTCTTCGTGGGCGCAAAACTGCAAGGAATCATTTACATAAACAAACGGACCAATATAATTTGTTTTAACCGGATGCGGCTGACCGTTAGAGCTTCCAGGAAGCTCATCTACTATTTTGGCCAGCTTATTCCCCATGGCATCATAGATGAAAACAACCTCTCCTTTGGCGCTTCCATCCTCATTTTTAACTTTTATTTTCCGGGGAAGGTTGAGATGGTTGTAAGTGATGCCGGGTGCACCACCGCCCTCATATATTCTTTTGTTTAAATCGCTGGTAAGGTTTCCACTCAGGTCATACGAGTAGTCCGGAGATGCTCCGGCATTCTTATCAGTAAAATCACCAAGCTTATAATCGCTGTTGCCGATTGAGGCAGATTCAGTAACCGACAGGAGCTTGTTGCTGTTGTTGAGGTAAGTATAAGAAAGATCATCTATCAACCGGCTTGCCGCCAATTGCATACCCCATTGCTTCATGGCTTTTATATTGCCATTGGCATCATAAGCAGTCGTAGAAGCTAAACCGTCGCCCATCTGCATGTCGTAATTAACGAGAGGATTGTCCGCATAAGCAGACCCATTGTGTTGAGAGAAGTCGCCACTAATCAGACGATTGACCTTGTCATAAGTGAATCCGTACGCTCTTAATTCTCCATCACCACGACTACGCCACGCAGTGCCGGAGATATTTCCATTGAATTGGGGCAACTGAAGCCCCCAATCATAACCTAACTCAAAGCCAAACCAGGAGGAATGTAAAGAAGGGCCGGTGCTACGAACGAAATCTTCATTTACAGACTTAAGCCATCCACGGATATTGTAAATGAAAATCTGGGTTTCAAGTGGTGCGGCTGTGTGGGTGCCGTTTGCGTCTTTTTTGTTACCGAGTTCTTTCTTCTGTAATTGTCCTGAAGCACCATATTGGTTCCTGGTGATCAGCACTGATGGAGAGGTGTCGTTAACTGTCTTGCGAATCTCGAGCAAACGGCCGCCGGGGTCAAATTCATAATTTGTCTTGAGTTTGAGGACGGCACTGCCGGCTGCCGGGTTCACGTGAACCTGATAACTACTGACAACGCTAGCTATGAAGTTAAACTTATTTATCATTAAATCGTACCCGCCGGAAAAATTTTCTGCGTTGGTTTCAATTATTGCACCTCTCTGATCGTAAAAGCTGCTGGATGAAAGAAAGATTCCCTTAGCAAGATCAGAAGGGTCTTCCAGTACCCGAACCTTGCGGCCGGTTATCATTCCCTTAGTAGCAGTGCTGGCAGTGGAAGGTATGGTTTCCGCATGCGGCTGACTTTCATTGTTAAGGATCGAATGATAGGTATTTATGAACCCAGGGGAAGATCTGTACGTGTCCAGATAAGTGATCGTAAGCGGTATAAAGGTATACCCCTGCGGAAGCGGTGAATCGGTTATATCTATGTTTTCGCTGCTGCCCTGGCTGATGGTATCTATACTGATCACAAATTCTGCAGCGCTTTCACTTGTAAACTCGCCGGTAACCGTTACAAGCTGCCTGGCTTTATATTCTGCACGCGATATTTCCCTTTCGCTGATGTATAGTTGCTGCGGTAATGGTTGCACTACCGTAATGCTTGTTGATGATCCCGCACCTGCCTGCTGGTCAACCATTGCCTGCAGCTCTTCCCTGGTTTGCGAAGAAAGCAGCATGCCGGTAACTGTTTCGCGATTGAAAGCATCATATAAGGTAGCCATCCATTGTTGCTTCGCTCGCATATTGGCATCCTGCAGGTAAACCAATTTTCCCTTTTTATCATACACCATGTACGTCCAGCCCGCTCCCGGGACCTTCTTCGCGATCAGATTGTTGCGTACATCGTATTCATAGCGGAAACATAATTCATCTGCAACCTCAGTTGTAATTGTCCAACCAGACCTGATTGCATCAACGGCCTTAGGAGAAAATACGAACCGCAGAAGATTATAATCATCATACACATAATAGGTGCACAGGAATCCCTCGTATCCGCTAAAATCGGCCGGTATGGTGCCTACCTGTACTTTCTTAAGAATTACCTGACCTTCTTTGTCCTTGTACTCTACAGCTGCATTTCCGTTTTCGTCAATGCTTATATACTTATATAAACTTCCGGCCGGATAAGCTGCCTGCCTGGCAGGAAGATTGTTTAAAGACGATGTGGTGGCAATACTCCATTGCTGCACATCATCCGCCAGGGTATTATTGAGGTATTGCTGAACAACAGCTTTCTCGCTTGCAGAACCTTCGCTCCCCGCCCAACTGTTACCAGGTGCAAATATTTTTTTCACCCGGTTCAAAGGCGAGCTTTCATAAATTGTTTTGCTGTAATAAACCTGCTCGCCCGGGTACTGCGCCTGCATGAAGTTTTTCTGTTCATTGAACGGATCGCTTTTAAAAGAACCATCCGTGCCGCCGGAAACATAAGGAAGATATTTATATATTTCACGCCCGAGGTGGTCGTATAAATTCATGCTGATAAAATCAGACGGAGTGTTGCCGGGTGAAGCTTGCCTGTTTACTGACTGCAGTGGGTTTCCAAGTCCATCCACGTACTGTGTTGACTCTTTCACATCGGCATATCCTGCATTTAAAAAAGCGCTCTCCGATTGGAACCTTCCGAGTGCTTCTCTTACACGTACATAATTCAATGGCATGGAGGCCGTGTGTGCAGCTGGCACCGGGTTGATAATAAACCCCGGCGCAACAGCATTAGGCTGGGCCTGGCCATTTGGCTTGTTCTGTTGCGGCAATTGCGAAACCGCATCATAAAAATGCAGAGCAGCACCCATCAAAAGCAAATATCTGCGCAAATGTAAAAGCATAAGAATGCTCCGGGAGATTAAGGGTTAAATAAATTCAATTGGTTTTATCCGCACGCTTTTTCAGCTTTTCGATCTCCGCCTGCTGCTGCTCTATCCTTTTATTCTGTTGTATCAGGTACAGCGTCAATTCCTCTATCTTCCGCAGCAACACTGCCTGGTTATCACCCACGCTGATGCCATTTTTTGCTACTTCCTCCGCTGATGGAACATCCGGCAGATGCCTGTTTTGACGGATATATTTTTCTAATTCGGCAATCGATCGCAAACGGTAAGTTTTATGAAACACATAATCCGGCCAGTTCTGTTGAGTGATGTTTAATTTCTTCGCCCATACGTCTCCGTTAATAGTAACCATGCCTTTTGGCGTTACTGTATTGAACAGCACTTTACCGTCGGGCAGCACGCGCATGCGTTCATTATTGAATGTTTTTATCACCAGCGGCGTGTTGTCTTTGGTGCCGATAAAATTGGTATTGGCATTGGTCCCTTCGTTACCGGTTACAGACCAACCTGAACCTGCGGGAGGAGCATTGACAGTTATAGTAACTGCCGCAGAAGTGCTTGTTGCGTTGTCATCATCCGTGGCCTTTGCGGTAAGCGAATAAATGCCTGCCGCAGGGTTGGGCCATAAAAAGCTGTAAGGAAATTCTGTATCCTCACCAAGCTTTGTATTGCCTTCAAAAAACTCAACTTTAGTTATTTCACCATTATCTGAGGCATTAGCCTGGATAGTGATTGCAGTGCCCGCAGTAAAACTCTGGCCGCCGGAAGGCTGGGAAATTGATACTGTTGGCACCGCATTACCCGTACCGGGGTACACTTCAAACTCCACAAGCTCATAATGATCTGCCCAGGATGCGGACCTTACAGATGTTTCAACCCTGATGTACTGGCCCGATACGGGCGAAGAAAGGTTGATGGCATCGATATCGCCATCGCCTGCTGTTGTACTGTACACCAGGGTGCCGCTGCCCGCTGCAACATCATTAGAAACGTAAACATTGTAAGAGGTCGGAAAATAAAACTGGTTGGCCCATGTTAACCTGATGCCGCAGATCACGTAAGGTTGCTGAAGGTCTACACGAAACCACTGCACCGGCGAGTTGGTAGATTTCCAATTGGTATTACTGTTATTATCTACGGCATTTCCCGGAAGGCTGAATTGATCCAATGAACCTGAAGCTGCCGCAGGCTTGGTCAAGGCGATATTAGTACTACCACAGTTCTGAGATAAAGCTGTTGCAAATGGAAGGCTCACAAGCAGCAATGAAAATATTTTATGCATCAGTTAGCTTTTAATGTAGCGTTGGTTATTGATGTATGGTTAATGCGTTTTGAAAAAACTGGTTTGTGACACTTGTGCTTCCTGTGAAATAGGCCACTATTTTTCCCTGCCTGTTGATCAGGTATTTCTGAAAATCTCCTTTCACTTTTGTATCGATTACCGCGTTAGATGATTTAAGTGTTAACCACCTGTACAATTCATGCACCTGGCCTGATGAATCTGCAACATTCATAGCTGCAGCTACCGGAAAGCTGACGCCATAGTTTGCAGACAAATAATTCACCAGTTCCTGGCTGCTCCTGGGCTCATTTCCGAAACTGTTGCTGGGTATTCCTATAACAACAAGATCACCTGCATGCTGGCTGTACAATTGCTGCAACTCTGCTAACTGTGCTGCATATATGCTTTCCGTAGCTATGTTCACTATCAATATTCTTTTATCCTGGTATGCATTGAAGTTAATAGTGCCTCCACCGGCAGCTTCAATTGAAAAATTATAAACACCTGTTGTATAAGCTGAAAACAGCTGCAAAAAAAAAATGAAAATTATTTTGAGCATGGTGTTGTGTTTAAAGTTCATTGCCGCAGGGCGTAGCTGATGTTTCATAATAATTCTGGCTATTGCTGCCATCTGCCCAGTGATAATGGAATTCGCAGCTCCATGTGCCGTTGCCATTATCAACAGAGCCTGTATATACTTTAAATCCCGTAAGGCAATTACAGCCGGACTGTTTTTTATCTACGCCGGTGCAAGGCAAAACATTACTGCAATACCCGTAGCTATTCGCATAGGCCTGCCCTTTAGCCTGTATAGCGGCGAGCGCTTTTTCATTTGCATCTGTTACAGAAACAAAAGAGAAATAGGTATTTTCAGGAATGGCGTACACCACTGTTGACCCTACAGTGCCGGAAGGGCAATTCTGGCAGATGAATGCCTGGGATTGTGCGGTGTTGGTATAAAGCCTGTAGCCTGTTTCTTCAGAAGGCCCCGAATAATTGTACTGCACCGTTTTTACGATATTGTTTTCGGGGTCTCTCACAATGTATAATCGTCCAAATGAATCATACCCGAACTTCGAGGTAAGATTATTCTGGTCGGTTATAGAATTAACCCCTACATTCGGCACATAAGTATAAGTTGTTACAAAAGCAGCGGGCAGCCCCGTGCGAATCCTATTCAATTCCGTTCTCAACGCTTCACCATCCATTCCCTGCAATACATTTATATTAACACTCAGATGAGCAATTGCCTGCACGTAGGTAGCGCCACTTATTTTTGCTACAGGGTAGTAATTTCCATATCCCCATACGATAGCGTTGGTAATACCATCTTTGCCCCTGTACTGCGTAATATTTCCGAAAGCATCGTAAGATTCAATCACTCCTTCTGTTTCCAGTGACGCTCCCTTGAATGCCCGCTGAAGCGATGCCGGCTCCAGCAACCCGTTGCCCCAATCCTGGTAATTGGTCTGTGCTTCAGCCAGTATAGTCTGATTGCGTTCTGTATTAACATGTACCACCGCGGCAATAATGTTTTCCGATACCATTTTGGCATATATGTTATTACCCGATGCCATTTCATGTGGATATTGATTAGTAGTCTTCAATAATTCCCCCTTACTGCTGTTTGTTTCTATCCTGGTTACCTGCTGATGCAAGGGGTTATCGTAGTAATAACGGGTAAGATTTGTTACAGGGTTCTGCCCATTCTCGTCGTAAATGGTTTCAGTTGTGCTTTGTAAATAAGTCCATGGTGCATACACTGTATATTCCATCATATCAAAAGAACCGAGGGCTATATTTACGATCTGCCAGCACGATACATTGGAGCTTTGAGCGGTGGAACTGATACAGGTAGTATCAAATGCAACCGGAAGAGCATTCTTTCTGAAGACTGCATATCCACTGACCGATTTAAAGCCTCTTTCGTCTTCTACATAAACATTTTCATTCTTTTTGATAATGATCAACGAATCACCGGGCGCTTTTTTAAGCACGTACTCTCTCAATATTTTTCCATTGTAAAAAATGCTGGAATTGGTGAACGGCGCATCATGAACGGGCTCGCCCCATGCCACGGCGCCCATCTGATCGGAGCCTACCATAAATTCTGTTCTGCTTCCTCCTCCCTCAAAATTTTCTCCTATACTTTCTGTGACTGATGCATAGCTTACGAGACTAGAAGAATAATCAAAAAGGCTTCTGAGTGAATTTGCATACAGACAGGTGTGTTCGTATATGCATTGGGTAAATACCGTATTGCCGCCCTGGTGTTGAACATTCATCCTGTTCTCTTTGTAAATTTTCAGATAAACGGGGGCATACACGTCTATAAGCGAAGACCCGTCAAGGTTGGCCGGAAAGCCATAGTAATATCTTTTGTACAGCGGCCGTTCAGCAGGGTTTCCGGTAAATAATTCCTTTACCCTCACGCCTCCAACGATGTTATTTTCCTGGCCCTGTGAGCCTGATGATTTATAGGTAATTTTTACGCGTGTTGTAACTGGTGTGCCGTTTGCTTTCAGCACAAGCATGTAAGAGCCGGGAATCAGTGAGTAGGTGCTTGTTTTGTTTGTTCCTGTTCGCAGCACTTCTTCTGTTTGCAAAGGGCCGGTGATGGCTACCGATCCGATATTATGCAGTGAATCCGGGCAATCTCCGGCGTTGCAGATAGTCTCTATATCAAGTTTGACACTCTGGCTTACATCTATATAAAACGGGATGCTCTTTGTTACAGTGGTATGCAATCCTGTTCCGGTTACATCGCAGCTATATTCAGCGTTGTGCCTTTTTTGAGTGACCGTAGAAACTGTATTAGGTTCGTACGCAATACTGTCTATACCGCCGGTAGGATACAATATTTTTTTAAGCATTCCCTTGCTTGCATATTTAAAATCAGCTTCCCTGTCAGCATATTGAATGCTTGAAAAATAATAGTAGTAGGTATTGGACGCAGGATTCACCAGGTCAGGGATCAGCGGCAATAAGGTTTCATTGCTCTTTCCATTATAATATCCCCAATGGTCCTGCGATTTGGAATTTCTGCCTGGACGCGATTGTGGATCATTATACATGAACTGGTAAAAAATACCTGATGACAGATCGGCGGAATTGTCTCTTATCATGGACAGGTAAGGCCCTGATGCAGTGTTGAGATAATACAGATCGAACTTCTTTACCCGGCTGCTGCCATTGATCAAATTAAAAACATCCACAGAGGATAATAGTACGTCAGAACAATCCGGCCTTGAGGTGTAATTGAAAACAGCAGTCGCAAAACCTGAAGTAACAGAACTCAGATAGTAACCTTGTGTGCGGGTATAATTGATACAGGAATTTGCAACAAGCTGGGGGGTTGTTTGTCCAAAACCGCAATTTTCCTGTACGCTTAAAAGCTCTGTTACCAATTCCCTTGTTTCGGTTGTTCCGTTATCATAAGTATAATCCAGGGCGGTATAAGTAAGATCGATCGTTTCGCCCGAAGGATGCATTATTTTTTTCAGGTACCAGCTTGTTGAAAGAAATTCGTCGAAGGTTTTTCCGCAGGTTTGTTCACGTTTTGTTTTTTCGGTAGCTGTGGACCCACCAAAAAAGTATATGATGCCCTCTGCAGTGATAATTTTAAAATTCCATGCGGCACCCGCAGCAAAATCCTTTTCGATCTTAAGGCTACCACTTGGGATCTGGACAACCTGTAGTTGATTGTCGAGAATAAAGCTTCCCGACTGACCATTGAAATTAAAAGTAAACAGATCAGGCTGTGCATCTATGCCAGTGTAATTATCAGACTCCGATACAGCCTTCATAAAATTGAACGTAGACCAGTTTATGCCTACGGGCGACCATGGCTGCTTACGTAAAACTTTTTCATCCGGGCTTCCTCTTACAATCCGCGTAACTACACCTCCGGCATTCATAGACCATCCCATTCCAACCCGCGAGGCAATCTCGCCAATCTTGACCCCATTCGTGGCGTAGTTCAATCCAATGTTCATGGACAGTTTACGTCCCTGCAAAGTATACAGCGGGATATTAATACTGGGAGCGCCGGTATTTTTATTAAGCGCAAATATTCCTGCCTTCGCTATGGAAGCGGCATTGGGAGCCGGCGGCAGAAAATCCACCATTTTCAGGAATTGATCGGCATTGGGCGTTGGCTGAGCAACGCCGGGTAAAGAAAACAGGCAATAACAAAAAAATAGTAAACATGCCGGCCTCCAATACCTGCTCAAAGTTTTCTTCAAGCGCAGGAAAACGATTGCCATGTAGATAATTTAGAAATCAATATTGATCAGAGACCGTAACCTATACGGAACACAACCGGTCTTGCTGCCGGATGTTGCGTATGCAAAAAGTCGTAAAGCACTGACATGTTGCCTTTGACTTTTTTAGATATCCTGTATTTTTTACTCAGGCCAAGCAAAGCGCTTCTTTGCCAGGCTGAATAATCTTTCAACATATAGAAATCAGAAAATGCCGACCTGTAATTCAACTCGCCCCCTCCTGAAAGCCAGAATGATCCTTTCAATTTTATATCTACAAAAGTTCTAAACCCCAGGCCTTCGTGACTAAAAGCAATATGCCTTATGTCTTTGCCAAGGCCGAGCTTATAACTTACTCCTATACCGATGACGTTTTTATCGCTTAGCTTATAGCCAATAGAAAAACCGAGATCGGAAGTAGCCGGGAAGTAATTGTTGCTCTTGGTAGTTTGCAGATTGCTGCCAAATTCGAGGCGCTTAAGAAAAGATTTTACCTTTTGTGAATTAGGTTTAAAGTCTGGCAGATCAGCGTCGTTTCCGCCATTCAGATCTTTCTTCCATTGAGAAAGCAGTGCCTGCGCCTGCTGAAGGTTTTTTGAGATCAGTTCCTCAGCCCCGGCTCCACCTGATGCAATCTTTTGTTGAATCATTTGCTGAACGCCCGTCCTGGTTTGTAGCCCTTGCAAATTTGCTGTGGTATAATAGTCCTGTGGCACGCTTACCAGCGATGACAACAGCGAATTTTTATTGAAGAATTCTTTAAAGGAATTGTTCTTTGTAATCAGTCCTAACACTTTTTCCTCTATGGCGGAAGGATTGTTCAATACATTCATGTATTCGTGAACTTGTGCCTTGTAGTAGTACAACAGTTTCTTACATTCATTTAATTGTTTTACAGGAATAAGTCCTTTCAACTGGTTATTGATATGTTGCTGCCGTTCGTTCAATAATCGCCGGATGTTCAGCGCTTCGCTTATTTTTTCCTGCGCCTGTTCATAAGCCTTAAACGCTTCGGTTGAATTAGCTAATCCCGCCAGGGAAGCATCGCTGTCAAGAAACTTCAGCGCAGTTCTGATTGAATCGATATGCCCTCGATAGGGAAAAGCAGCATCTGCCTTTGGAGAAGCTGCTTGCAGCCGGCTTAAGAAGTCTGTATATTTTTTGTCGGTATCCGCAAATATTGCGTTGGCTTTAAGGGAGTCTATTCTATAAAGCTTTGCCCTGAGCTTTTTCTCTCTCTTCTGAAATGCCAAAAGATATTTTTCAGTTTTGCGTTGTAAGCGGGAATTGATCTTATCAGCTTTAGCTTTTACAGCAGCAAAGAATTTATCAGGGACCTGAATAAGCTTGTCAGAAGCTTGCTCCGTTGATGCATACTGCGCGTGAGTGATCATTGAAGATGATACACAATACAGGATAAGACATAGATATGGCATCACAATTCTCATGCGCTGGTTTAAGGGATACATCAAACAAACCGAACCGGCTGTTTAACGTGAACAAATAGCCGAACAAACAAATATCAAGGATTTGCAAGAAAAGGGGGTGCAGTGAAAACACCCAAAAAATAGGGTGTTAAAACGGTAAAATGGATGAAGTAAATTCATTACTATTTATGGTGCGGGATAATTTACGGCTTCACCCACACTTCCACCCACGCATTAGGCGTAGGTTTTCTCGGTGCAACAAATGAATCTACTTTTGTGTAATTCTTTTCAAGATATTCTCTCACCTTGTAAGGATAAAAATTGTTGAGGTAAGGAATGAATTCAAACAAAACGAGATCATAATGTTTCTTCTCTATGCGGTCGCAGAACATATCGGTCTCTTTATCGAACATGCCAACTCCTTTATGAAACCAGAGCGGGTAATAAGATCCTTTCTCCAGCTCAAATGGAACTTCTGCGGCAAGGGGCGTAAGCTCCGTCATGTTCAGCACTTTTAATTTGCCGTTGCCGTTCTTTATCAAAGGCATGTTCATCAATCTTTCAATACCATCTGCGGTTGGGCCAGGCAGCAGCATTTTTTCAAAAGATTTCAGGTTTACAGTACGCCAGTTGTGCAGCGGAATATCTGTAGTATCCATGTTGATCATGTACGTATTCCTGTCTACCTGCTTCGCATAATGGTAGCCTTTATATTCGATGGTTTCATATGATGGTTTTCCACGCAGCACAAAACGCTCCATGTATTTCCAGTACGTATGGCTCCACCACAGCAACACACCGCACGAAAAAACCAGCACCACTTTCCATGTTTCGAACCGAAGCGGTAAAAATGGCTGCAGCAAATAAAGAATATATACGATCGCAAAGCTGTGAAAGAAAATATTGTTGTCTACAGGCACGTAACTGGTCACCTGGAAAATAGCTGCTTCCACCAATATCCCCAGTGCCAATAATCCCATGATCATTTCCTGCCTATTGCTCCATAAAGTTTTCCAACCCTGTTGCAGCCTCGCCGTTAACAGAACGGCAATGATGAATATGTAAAATTTCAACCAGACAGACCCGGCAAGAAATTCACCTACAATGTCCATTAAAGACATGCGTGAAGTATGCGGGGGCTGCCCGTGATTGAACCAATAACCGAAATTGTAACCGCTCACCGGCAGTATCATAATCAATCCCGCAATTAGCACTGAGCCCACAAACACCACCAGTGGCAGGAATTTTTTTTCACGGATGGCTTCGTACAATAAAAGCGCCGCGCAAACAAGAAAGGCTAATCCTCCCCCATCCTGCTTGGTAAAAAAAGAAAAGAATACGAACAGGCCGCTTAATGCAAGGAAAAGCCATTTTATTTTTCTTTCACTGAAAAGATATTTCATCAGAAAAGCCAGCGCTACCAGCTCGTACATGATCACGGTATGATTATACCAGGGCCAGTAATTCATAAAAGAATAAGACAGGCAGAACACCAGTATGCCGGCAAACCTGATAACAGGGCTCACCTTCAGCGTGCGAAAAATGGAACGGAAAGCAAGGCCGCCTAATATATTAATAAAGGCCTGGGCCTTTACCAGCGTAATCATCTGCGCCCCAAAGATCTTAAAGAACAAACCCGGTATCACCCAATACATATATCCCAGCGGCAATCCAAAATCTTTGTAAGGTGTTTGCCCAAGATACATGCGGTAAGCGCCTTCCCATGACAGAAAAATATTAAGCCTGTAAGGAAAGCTGGCAAAAATGGGAATGAGAGCTAATACAATGATTAGTAATACTTCACCTATTGAAAGGAGCCGCTTTAAAGACATGAGGTTGATTGTGGGATTATTAATTATTGATTATTAATTATTGGCATATAGATTAGTCCGTTGCCGGGCAAATAATCAATAATCCAATAATTAATAATCACCTTTGCAAGATATTGCATCTTAGCTGATTGTACATTATCTTGTGCGCTCGTTATGAGCTTGCTCCTGGACCACATAAAATTACTAAGGCCGAAAGACTGGGCTAAAAACCTGTTTCTATTCGTTCCGTCATTCTTTGCAGGTACGCTGGATATATCCCGCATTGGTACGCTTACCCTGGGATTTATTTCTTTCAGCTTCCTCGCAAGCTGTATTTATATCATCAATGATTATAGGGATATCGAAGACGATCGCAAGCACCCCACCAAACAAAAACGGCCGCTTGCATCGGGCAAGGTAAAAAAACCAACCGCCATCGGCGTGTGCATCGCGTTGTTCGCGGCTTCCGTTACCATTGGTTATTTTCTCGATCCCAGTTTCCAGTTCCTGTTCATACTCGCCATTTATTTTATGGTGAACTTCTCCTATTCGATGGGTCTTAAGAACATCGCCATTCTCGATATCCTGCTGCTGGCCTCGGGTTTTGTGCTGCGTGTAAAAGCAGGCGCTATCATTGCACAAGTGGATACTTCGGAATGGCTGATCATTATGACCTACCTGCTGGCCCTGTTCATGGCCATTGCAAAACGCAGGGACGATATGTTACTGAAGCTTTCTACCGGCGCCAGCATGCGCAAGAGCATGAGCGGATATAACCTTGATTTTTTAAATACGATGCTGGGGCTTTTCAGCGCCATCATCATTGTAGCTTATATCATGTACACCGTGTGGGATATTACCGTACTGCGCATGAAAACGCACAGGCTTTACTATACCAGCGTTTTTGTAATGGCAGGACTAATGCGTTACCTGCAGATCACCTTTGTGGCAGGCAAGTCAGGTTCTCCTACAGAGATCTTATACAAAGACAGGTTCATACAAATTACACTCGTACTCTGGATACTCAGCTTTTATGTGATATTGTACCTGCGTGACAAAACGTTTTTTTCATGAAAAAGCAAATCGCCAACTGGGGCAATTATCCAGCCATGCAGTCTGATGAGCGCAGCTTTGCGTTTGATGATCAATTGAAAGAAGTGCTGAATACCCCGGGAAGTTTTATACCCCGTGGCAATGGCAGATGCTATGGAGATGCCTCTCTTGCGGATGTAACGGTATCTACACTTAAATACGACAAGATCCTTTCTTTCGATATAGAAAATGGCATCCTGGAATGCCAGAGCGGCATTACGCTGGACCAGGTATTGGAAGTAATTGTTCCCAAAGGATGGTTTCTTCCTGTAACGCCCGGCACCAAATTTATTACTGTCGGTGGCGCTATTGCAAGCGATGTGCATGGTAAGAACCATCATGTTGACGGATGCTTTTCACATCATGTTCTTGAAATGGATGTGCTGCTGGGCAATGGAGAAATCCTTCTCTGCACGCCCGGCCGGCATACTGATCTTTTTGAAGCAACCTGCGGAGGCATGGGGCTCACAGGTGTAATTACACGCGTAAAATTCGGCTTAAAGAAAATTGAAACGAGCTATATCAGGCAGAAACAGATCAAGGCAGAAAATCTTGATGAAGTGCTGCGCCTTTTTGATGAACACAAAGACTATACTTACTCCGTTGCATGGATCGATTGCCTGCAAAAAGGAAAAGGTTTTGGCAGAAGCATCCTTATTCTTGGTGAGCATGCCACGTTGAATGAATTGGATGAAGCAAAGAAAAAAGAACCGCTTAAGCTGCCTGCAAAAAAACAGATCACTTTTCCTATTAACCTTCCCTGGTGGGTGCTGAATACCTTCACGGTAAAAGCATTCAATTTTCTTTATTACCTGAAGAATACAAAGAAAGAGATCAACAACATCGTTTCTTATGAACCTTTCTTTTACCCGCTGGATGCCATTCTTCACTGGAACCGTGGTTATGGTAAAAAAGGATTTGTTCAATACCAGTTCGTGGTGCCAATGGAGGCAAAGGACGGACTGATAGAAATACTTCAGCGCATCAGCGATGCAGGCATGGGTTCGTTTCTTGCAGTGCTGAAAGTGTTTGGCAAGCAAGACAGCCTGATCTCTTTTCCGAAAGAAGGTTATACGCTTGCATTGGATTTTCCTGTGCGTAAAGGACTGATGGAATTCCTGGATGAACTGGATGAAATTGTGCTGAAGCATGGCGGCAGGCTGTACATGTCGAAAGACGCACGCATGAAGCCGGGCATGCTGGAAGCGGGTTATCCGCAACTGCAACAGTTCAAGAACATTGTTCATAAATACAATCCTGACCAGAAATTCAGATCGGTTCAGTCGGATAGATTATTAATTAC
Source organism: Chitinophagaceae bacterium (assembly GCA_049689695.1). Lineage (GTDB taxonomy): Bacteria > Bacteroidota > Bacteroidia > Chitinophagales > Chitinophagaceae > DASPKM01. The sequence goes on from JBAVMD010000359.1 coordinate 15,318, forward strand.
TAAAAATTAATTATTGATTGATTATTGTTTGAGACGCAGCAAGAACACAAACAAATAATAATCTATAATCAATAATGAATCATTAAAATGCCAACAGCTCTCATTTTAGGCGCTTCTTCAGACATGGCTATTGCTATTGCAAGAAAATTCGCTTCTCATCAATACAATATTCAACTGGCTGCCCGCAATACTGAACCATTGCAGGCGTTGCAATCAGACCTCACCATCCGTCATAATGTACAGTGCTCACTGCATGCCTTCGATGCATTGAATTATACATCACACGAAGCTTTCTTTGAACAACTGCAGCCCAAGCCGGATGTTACCATTTGCGTGTTCGGCTATCTTGGCGATGCTACCAAAGCAAGAAGCAACTGGCCCGAAGCAGAGCGTATTCTTCATACCAATTATACCGGCGCTGTTTCGGTGCTTGACCGCGCGGCCGATTATTATTCCTCGCAAAAAAAAGGCACCATTGTGGGCATCAGCTCTGTTGCAGGTGAACGCGGCCGGCAAAGCAATTATCACTACGGCAGCGCAAAAGCGGGTTTCACCGCTTATTTATCGGGGTTGCGTAACCGCCTGTTTCATGATGGAGCTCACGTAGTAACTGTGCAACCGGGTTTTGTATATACCAGGATGACTGAGAATCTCCAGCTTCCCAAACTGCTCACGGGCCAGCCTGCAGATGTGGCCAATACGGTTTACAGCGCAGTGAAAAACAAGAAGAACACCGTATATGTAAAATGGTTCTGGAGATGGATCATGCTCATCATACGCTCCATTCCTG